>JAJFMO010000053.1 GCA_020697475.1 Paenibacillaceae bacterium
CTCGTTGTTCAGTTTTCAAAGAGCCAATGCCTCATCACCCTCAAAGCGGCGACTTGATTAATATATCACAAATGGGACGAGCATTGCAAGTCTTTTTTTCAATAATTATTTCTGAAGCTTTTACCTATACATCCGATTCCTTGCATAACGGGAAATTTCCTTGGGTGAGGCCAGTCGAGCATACATCCGAAAAATAATTTTGTACCGGTTCTCGATCGCTGTCTTGATGTCCGGATCGATCTTCTTATCGTTAAGATCGAATAACATCTCGTCCAGCTCTTTTCGCAGCACATAATCAAGTTCCCTGCATTCGCGTTCGCTGAATAAAAAACCGAGCATATAACGATAAAGCCCCTTTCAAACAAGTTTGGACGCGGGGATTGCGCTTTACTGTTATGCTCAAATTTTGCCTTTTTTATGACTGGGTAATAAAAATAGTTGGACTTGTCGTCAGCGGGAGATCAACCAGAACGTAAACGTGCTTTCAATGATCGCCGCAGCAAAGAGCACAATGGTCAAGAAAAGCACGAGTTGCATCGACATCTGCATGAATCCGCGGAACTCCACTCTATAGGCAGTCTTCTTGCCTGGAGAGATCAACAAGAACAACCCCTTCAGCACGAGCATGCCTAAGCGAATTCCGTAAGCACTGGCAATGATGATCGCCGGAATCTCCAGTATTCCATGGGGTAGAATCCCTTGCAACAGCTTGATCCATTGATGCTGCGCCGCCTGCATCTCCCCGATGTAGCCCAGAATCATACCGTTCAGCAGCAGGAAGAAGAGCGGGAACACCCCAAATGCGAACCCGATATAGATGGAGAAAACCGACTTCACCCAATTGTTTAGAAAAATGATGACGAACAACCACAGCTGCGGCTTGTCTGTTTTGGAAACAGTAGAAGCCAGGCCTTCCAAGCCTTTGAGCTGCTCCTGGATCATGATCTCGAATCGATCGGAATAAAAATACCCGAGCAAGAGACCGGTGATAAATACGGCCGCCGCAGCAATGAAATAATGCTTCATCACGCGAAAATGAAGGAACAATTGGCGGAATTTCAAATGGCGGACCTCCCGGGTCGTAATTTCCGTCCGCGCTTCTTTGGCGTGAAGCTTGTCAACACTAATGACATAAGCGGACAATCCTTGCATATATTGATTTCAAAGGAGGTTAGTCCCATGAGTTTCTTTTATGTGATGAACGGCAAGAAGCTGAAGCAAACATTCGAAAGAAAACATTGCCGCGTTCGCGCAGAACGAACCCTCCGCCATCTACAGTGTGCCCACCGATAAAAAAATCATCGCCCTGACGTTCGACATCAGTTGGGGGGAAACTCGCGCAGAGCCGATCCTCAAAGTATTGGAGGACAAAGGGGTGAAGAAGGCCACCTTCTTCTTGTCTTCACCTTGGAGCGAAACCCATCCGGATATTGTCAAATCCATCGTCGCCGGCGGTTATGAGGTCGGCAGCCATGGCCATAAGCATGAAAACTACAGCTCGCTTGACGATCAGGATATTCGCAAACAAATTCAGACCGCGCATCAAATTCTCAGCGAAATGACCGGTGTAGCCCCGAATTTGATCCGACTCCCCAACGGGGATTTTGACCAGCGCGTATTGAAGATCGCCAATGAGTTGAACTATACCGTCATCCAATGGGACACCGATTCGCTTGATTGGAAAAATCCCGGTGTGCAAACGATCGTTGATCGAGTGGTAAAACACGCTCATCCGGGGGATATTGTCCTGCTTCATGCCAGCGATTCCAGCCAGCAAACGCACGAAGCGCTGCCAATGATTATTGATCAACTTCGAGCGAAGGGCTATGAGTTCGCCACCGTCAGCGAATTGATTCGGCAGATCGAAGTGAACAAACAACCGGTTGAAGACCAAACCCTCTTGCATCTGTAATACACCCCACAAAGTGGGGTCTAGCTTTCGAAGCCTATTCAGATACTTTGCGGGGACCCCGAAACCCTTATTACGCTGACCGTTTATCTGCCAATACTTTGGGTAAAATCATGAGTTGCCAAGCATTGCAGCACATTACAGGCACTATCATAAATAACGTCGAAGCCCATTGATCGAGTTTCAGCGCAGGCTCCGCCTCCAAGATCGACGCCACTATCATAAAGAACAAAGCCGGGATGAAGGCGTTCCCGTTCGTCAGTTTCATTTTCCAAATCGCAATGATTGTAGAAACAACCAGAACGACGAGCGGGAGCATGAAATATCGGAACAGCGGCAAGCCTTCGGTAAAGTTCAAGTACCTTAGGCTTGCCGTCTCATATAAGGTAAGGACAATCAGGAAAATTTGCAATAAATCCCACACCCGCTTGCTGCGAATAATCCCCAAGGCAATCATGCGAATGATTAAATAGGAAAAAAATCCCATCTGGCACACCATACTGATGATCGCTCCCCCGAGCACCATCGTGAATACATTGTATCCGACTTGCGAAGCCCCGATGAAAGTAAATTGCGTATCCGTCGTCGCCAAGACAAGACCGGTCGCTAAAGCCGCTCCCATCCCCCATACCAACGTGGTCCAGAACAAATAAGTCCATTTTCGAATCGTCAATTGGTCATCCTCCTGCAAACCCCGATAAACCCCTAAGTCTACCCATTATTGTACCAACCCCTGTCGTAAAAAGCCAATTACCCCCTGTCATAAACGAACCCGAATCACGCATACTAGAGGCAATCAAACCTAAATGGGGGATGAAGGAGACATGAAGGCCAACTGGAAATATGCGACATTCGCTGTCCTGGCAATGACCTTAACCGCATCCTGCAGTTCAGAATCGAATTCCGGCAGCGGCAGCGCTACTCCGAATTATAAAGAAACGAAGTCGATGGTTCTTGACATCTTGAAGACGGAGGATGGCAAGAAAGCCATTCTGGACGCTTCAACGCAAGGGATGCTAGGGATGCAAGGCCTGAGTATCGGGGACCAGGGAAATAAGTTGAAAGCCATGTCCGCTGAGCAGACACATCAACTCCAGCTGGCGGTGAAAGATGTCTTGACCGATTCAAACAGTAACACGTTGCTTCAAAGATTGATGACCGATCCGAAGTTTTCGGCGCAATTTGCCAAGGCCATCTCGAAAGAAAATAAACAACTGCAGAAGGATTTGTTGAAGGATCCGGAATACCAGAAGACCATGATCGATATCATGAAAAATCCCGAGTATGAAAAGATGCTGCTCGATGTGATGAAAGGATCCCAATATCGCCAACAGACGATGGCGGTCATGCAAGAGTCGATGCAATCCCCGATGTTTCGGTTGGAGCTATTGACCTTGCTCAAGAAGGTGATGGAAGAGGAGTCGCAGCCGAAGCTGCAAGGCCAGGGTCAAGGAAAGAAGCAATCCAACGACCAGCAATCCGATAAGTCGAAATCGGAGTCCAAGAAGAGCGGAGAATAATCCGGTCGATGGTTGTCGGTCGGTTGATATGTGGCAAAGAAAATTGGCTTCCCACCCAACAAGGCAAGGAAGCCAGTTTTTTTATTTATGCAACTTGTCGATAACTCGACCAGCCAGTTCGTTGTACAACTGCCCCATCGGGCTGTCGCCCTTGTAGACGGAAGGGGAGTAGTCCGGTTCGGATAAGGCGTTGTCCGCCGCTCCCAACGGAAATTGTGCGAGCAGTTCCGTATGCAGCTGCTCAGCCAGCTTGCCTCCGCCTCCTCGGCCGAATACATATTGCTTTTCGTTGCAATGGGGGCACTCGATGTACGACATATTTTCCACGACGCCGATGATTTCGTGATTCGTCTGCACTGCCATCGCTCCTGCGCGAGCCGCTACGAAAGCTGCCGTCGCGTGAGGCGTGGTGACGATAATTTCTTTACTGTGGGGAATCGTCTGATGCACATCAAGCGCGATATCTCCGGTGCCGGGCGGAAGGTCGAGCAGAATGATCTCCACGTCGCCCCAATCCACTTCGGTGTAGAAATTGCGCAGCATCTTCCCGAGCATCGGACCGCGCCAGATGATCGGAGCATTATCTTCAACGAAGAAGCCCATCGAAATCACTTTAACGCCGAATCGCTCCACGGGTATAATTCGTTTGTCGACCAACTCGGGCTTCTCTTCAATCCCCATCATGTCCGGCACGCTGAATCCGTAAATATCCGCGTCGATAACGCCGACTTTCTTTCCTTGACGGACAAGGGCCGCGGCCAGATTGACCGCCACCGTCGACTTGCCGACCCCGCCTTTGCCGCTCGCTACGGCTATAAATTCTATGCCCGACTCCGGAGACAGAATGGACGCCGCCACATTCTGGCGAATCTCGGATTGCATCCGGGTATGATGGCCGTCCGTTGCCGCAGGCTTTTCTATATCAGCTTTCTCGGCGTCGCTGATCATTCGGAAGCGAATGTGCACGTCCTCGACGCCGATGGCTTGGAGAGCTTCGACCGTCTTGCTCTGAAATTTCGTTTTCCTCGTCTCGTCGTCTGCGGTGAGGACGAACGTGAGCGATACCCGCGAATCCTTGATCATCACGTCTCGTATTAAATTTAACTCAACCACACTTTTACGGTAGGTGGGGTCCTCCAGGTGACTGAGAGCTCGAAGAACCTGATCTCTATTCATAGCCTATAACACCTCTTGAGCAGCTAATTTTCAACGTCTCCCATTATAGCATACCTTCAAGAGGCTTCCACTTTCTCACCGCTGTAATACCGCAATATCGCCTGATAAATGGAGGCCGCCACCTTCTTCTGGTAGTTCCGGTCCGCGAGCAGCCTGGCTTCTTCCGGATTTGACAAAAATCCGACTTCTACAAGTGCTCCCGGCATCGTTAATGTTTTCAGCAAATAGACGCTTTTATCCACGGTCTTGGCTACTCTGTCCGTGTTGCCCAAGTTTCGCTTTAATTCATCCTGGATAAGCTGAGCCAGCTCTTTGTTATCCGGGTGATTTGGAAAGTAAAATGTTTGCGCACCACGCCACTGTCCGGACGGCGTACTGTTCATATGTATACTGAGAAACAGATCGGCGTGTTTCCCTGCAATCAGATCGCCGCGCGCATGCAAATCTTCGGTTTTGCGCTTGCTTAACCCTTTTGTGTCCGGGCCGGCCAAATCTCTATCTTCTTCCCGTGTCATCAGCACCAGTGCGCCGGATTGCTGCAGATAGTCACGCAAATATAAAGAAATCGCCAAATTGATGTCCTTCTCGATCACTCCATCTTTGCTTTTGGCTCCTCCATCCGGGCCGCCGTGTCCTGCGTCGATGGCGATCTGTTTGCCCGAGAGCGGCATCGTCCAGTACGTCCAGGTTTTGGTCGCCGGCAGTTCGTGTGCGAAGATGTAGATGGCTAATCCTACAAGCAAGGCGGACAAAGCCAGCTTCAATCCTCCCTGAAAAGTTAACCAAACGACAATTCTGCCGCGTCTTAAACGCATGAAAAATCCACCCCACCCAAGTGTAAATTCTTTATCACTATATGGGACAGGGTGGACAAATATGCTATTTGTGCAGCCCGCACTCCGTCTTCGATGTACCTGACCAGCGTCCGGCTCTCGGGTCGTCACCCGGCTTTACAGGCATCGTGCAAGGTTCGCATCCAATGCTCGGGTAATCTTGATCGTGCAACGGATTGTAAGGGATATTTTCCTCTTGAATGTATTTCCATACTTGTTTATTTGTCCAATCCGCCAACGGGTTTATTTTCGTAAGCCCAAACTTAACATCATACTCGACTTTGCCGGCATTGGCCCTCGTGGGCGCTTGGTCTCGGCGAATCCCCGTGATCCAGGCCTCGTAACCCTTAAGTATCTCGGTTAATGGATTGACTTTGCGCATAGCACAGCATCCGTCCGGATTGGTGGACCATAACCGGGCTCCGTATTGGTCTTCCTGTTGCTTAAGTGTCAACTTGGGAAGAACCTGAATAAACCGGGTCTGGTACTTGTGCTCCAGCCGATCCTTTGTCTCGTAAGTCTCCTTGAAATGAAGCCCCGTATCCAGGTAAAAGATGTGGGCTTCGGGCTTGATTTTTAGCAGCATATCAACCAGCACGACGTCCTCCGCCCCAAAACTGCAGGCCAGCACAATTTTCGGGAATTGATCCACGGCCCAGGCCAACACCGTTTGAGGGTCGCGGCTTTCGAGATCGTCACTCGCCTTCTGGATCAAGGCAGTCCGCTCCGTAAGTTTCATCGTTGCCTCCAAATAAGATGAATTTTCATACCTTTACATCTTATTGAGCAACGCCCAGGTTGGTGAGCAAAATAAAAAACCTTCTCCCCGGTTTTACCCGAAAGACAAGGTTTTTGTATACATTCGCAAATAAGAAATTAACGTTTGGAGAATTGAGGAGCTCTTCTTGCAGCTTTCAATCCATATTTCTTCCGTTCCTTCATCCGCGGGTCGCGTGTCAGGAATCCGGCTTTCTTCAATGATCCGCGGAACTCAGGATCCACCTTCAACAACGCGCGCGATATGCCGTGACGGATCGCTCCGGCTTGACCGGAAATTCCACCGCCATTGGCGATGACCAGAACGTCGTATCTACCGATCGTATCGGTTAACGTAAGCGGCTGTTTAACGATCAGTTTCAGAGTCTCCAGACCGAAATATTCGTTCAGTTCTCTCTTGTTAATGAGAATGCGGCCTTCACCCGGTACAAGACGAACGCGAGCAACCGAGTTCTTCCGACGACCAGTTCCATAATATTGAACTTGTGCCATTGATATGTCCTCCCTTCACCTAACCGCGAAGCTCGTAAACTTCGGGTTGTTGTGCTTGATGCGGATGTTCAGGTCCGGCATAAACTTTCAACTTCAGCTTTATTGCATCTCCCAGGCGATTCTTGGGGAGCATGCCGTGAACAGCCAATTCCAGCATACGCTCAGGCTTGTTGTTCAACATGTCCTGTGCCGTCGTCACCTTCAACCCGCCGCTGTAAAGGGAATGCCGGTAATATTTCTTATTCTGTAACTTCTTGCCGGTCAGTACAATCTTCTCGGCGTTAATGATGATCACGAAGTCGCCTGTATCGACATGAGGGGTAAATTGCGGTTTATGCTTGCCGCGAATCAGACTGGCCGCTTCGCTGGCGAGACGCCCCAGTGTCTTCCCGTCCGCATCAATGAGGTGCCACTTACGCTCGACTTCATTGGGTTTAGCCATATAGGTGGTACGCATGAAATTAATCCTCCCGATCTATCTCCATCGATATTCATTTATCTTAAGTTGAGCCGTATCTCCGCCCGGGGCCGTGGGAAGCCGGCGAAGAAATGCCAACTAATATAATATTACAATTGTAAGGGCAAATCAAGTGTATTCCACATCCCATAAGGTTAGCCCGTGAGACGGCGCGGTCGGACCCGCTTTGGAGCGGTCCTTGCTCAACAATATTGTTCGCATATCTTCGCTTGATCTTTTCCCTTCGCCGATTTGCAGCACCGTGCCGACGATGATTCGCACCATCTGATACAGAAATCCGCTACCTGTAATAAAAATGCGGATGGTCTGACCGCTGATAAGCGGCTGCCCGTCAATTGGGCATGTTTCAAGTGTTGCTTGAAACACCGTGCGTACATGGGACTTCTTCTGCGAACGGATGGAACAGAAAGCGCTGAAATCAAACGTTCCTTCAATGCAGGATAGAGCCTCACTCATTGCAGGAACGTCCAAATGTCCATAATGATGCAGTTCATACGGTCTGGCAAAAACATCGGGGTAACGGGTGTTGCGGATTCGGTAGCAGTACGTTTTCTGTTTGGCGCTGCGCCGTGCATGGAAGTGTTCAGGCGCTGCTTCGGCGCCAATTACAACGATATCTCGGGGCAGCCTGGCGTTTAGCGCAAGCGCCCACCGCTCAGCCGGAATAGCGGAGGCGGTATGGAAGTTGATCACTTGGCAGCGGGCATGCACTCCGGCATCCGTCCTGCCAGATGAACAAATTTTGATGTTCTCACCGGTTAATTGATAAATTGCTGCTTCCAGCTTGTCTTGGATCGTATGCTTCGTAGGCTGCGTCTGAAAGCCGTGATAACTCGTTCCGTCGTAACTTACGACCATTCGCAAGTTGCCGGCCATACTTCAATTCCCCTTAAGGGGAGAGATTCTCCCTTAGGCTTGGTCTACCAGTTCCAGATAAACCATCGGTGCAGAATCTCCCCGACGCGGTCCAAGCTTCATAATCCGGGTATACCCTCCGGAACGTTCCGAATAACGAGTCGCCAGTTCGGAGAACAGCTTCTGAATTGCATCATTCTCATCGTTCGCTTGCTCGCGGCGAACGAAAGACGCTACTTGGCGACGAGCGTGAAGATCTCCCCGTTTGGCCAAAGTAATCATCTTCTCAGCGATGGAACGAACTTCTTTGGCTTTGGCTTCAGTTGTCTGAATCCGCTCATGAATGAATAGATCCGTCACAAGATCACGGAATAATGCTTTACGGGCGCTGGAATCGCGTCCGAGCTTTTGGTATGCCATGTTTTTTCCCTCCCTTATGCAGCAGCAGTGCTACTCTTCCATTCGCAGGCCCAAACCCAATTCGTCGAGCTTCTCTTGCACTTCTTCCAACGATTTGCGGCCGAGATTACGAACCTTCATCATATCTTCTTCAGTCTTTGTAATCAACTCTTGCACCGTGTTGATGCCGGCGCGCTTCAAGCAGTTGTAGGAGCGAACGGACAGATCCAGTTCTTCGATAGTCATCTCCAGAACTTTCTCTTTCTTATCCTCTTCTTTCTCCACCATAATCTCTGCATCTTTCGCTTCATCGGTCAGCCCGACAAACAGCATGAGATGCTCCGTCAAAATTTTCGCACCGAGACTTACCGCTTCTTCCGGTCGGATACTGCCATCGGCCCAAACTTCGAGGGTGAGTTTATCATAGTTTGTCACTTGGCCGACACGTGTATTCTCGACGCTATAGTTCACCCGGGTAATCGGAGTATAGATGGAATCAATCGGAATGACTCCGATCGGCTGATCGTCACGCTTGTTTTTATCGGATTGAACGTACCCGCGTCCGCGATTCGCGTGAATTCTCATATGCAGACGGGCGTCCGTCGATAAGGTGGCAATGTGCAGATCCGGGTTCAAAACTTCGACATCACTGTCTCCGCGGATATCTCCTGCCAGCACGACGCCTTCGCCTTCGGCATCGATCTCCAAAATCTTCTCCTCGTCGGAATGAATCTTAAGCGATAATCCTTTCAAATTCAGGATAATCTCCGTGACATCCTCAACAACGCCGGGAATCGTGGAAAATTCATGCAGCACGCCATCGATCTGCACCGAATTCACCGCCGCCCCAGGCAGCGAAGAGAGCAGAATACGACGCAAAGAATTGCCCAATGTCGTACCATAGCCCCGTTCCAACGGTTCAACGACAAACTTGCCGTACGTTGCATCCTCGTTGAGTTCCACGGTCTCGATTTTCGGTTTTTCAATTTCTATCATACAAGCACCCTCCTTCAAAACGTCGCTTCTTTCCGGATACTGAAAATACAATAACCTCGTAGTATGCCTATCTTCAACACCATTATTCACATGTCACGGATATTTATACTACATCGTGTTGACTAAACACGACGACGCTTTGGCGGGCGGCAACCATTGTGAGGAATCGGGGTTACGTCTTTGATCAGGTTGACTTCCAGACCGGCGGCTTGCAACGAACGAATCGCCGCTTCACGACCAGCGCCAGGACCCTTCACCATTACTTCGACGACCTTCATTCCATGCTCCATTGCGGCTCTAGCAGCGGATTCTGCAGCCACTTGCGCGGCGAACGGAGTACTCTTCCGAGAGCCTTTGTATCCCAAATTCCCTGCGCTTGCCCAGGAGATGGCATTCCCGTGCGGGTCGGTAATCGTAATAATTGTATTGTTGAAGGTGGAACGAATATGTGCCACTCCGGATTCGATATTTTTACGGTCACGACGTTTCGTACGAACTACTTTTTTAGGCTTAGCCATAGATGTTTATCCCCCCTTATTTCTTCTTATTCGCAACGGTACGACGAGGACCTTTGCGTGTACGGGCGTTGGTTTTCGTGCGCTGTCCGCGAACCGGCAAGCCGCGGCGATGACGAATTCCGCGATAAGAACCGATCTCGATCAGTCTCTTGATATTCAGGGCTACTTCCCTGCGCAGATCGCCTTCGACCTTCAAGTTCTTGTCGATCGCTTCGCGAATGCGGCTGACTTCGTCTTCCGTCAAATCACGAACACGGGTGTCCCGATTGACGCCGATCGAATCAAGCACTTTCTGCGAGGTGGTTTTCCCTATGCCGAAAATGTAAGTTAAAGCGATTTCTACACGCTTGTCGCGCGGCAAGTCTACACCAGCAATACGAGCCATGAACTCACTGCACCTCCTTGATTATCCTTGTTTTTGTTTGTGCTTCGGATTCTCGCAAATAATCATCACGTTGCCTTTGCGGCGAATCACCTTGCACTTTTCACAAATCGGTTTGACCGAAGGTTTGACCTTCATCTTTCATTACCTCCTATTTGAAGCGGTAAGTTATCCGGCCTCTTGTCAGGTCGTAAGGCGACAGTTCCACCGTTACCTTGTCACCGGGTAGGATCCGAATAAAGTGCATCCTAATTTTCCCGGATACGTGTGCCAATACTTTGTGTCCATTCTCCAGTTCCACCTTGAACATCGCGTTCGGCAAAGGTTCCAGGACAGTCCCTTCGACTTCAATGACGTCTTCTTTGGCCACAAATCATTCTCCTTTCTCATGTGTTTCGGCAGTTAAGGTTTCCGAGTATTTGGTCAAGGCGTATCTTAACTTTCCGTTTGTTACGCGACCGCCCTCACGCAAACTGTTCACAACCTCACTGCTGAAAGCTTCCAGTAATTGTAGATGAATCAGGTTTTTCTTCTTGGGTTGATCGAACTTTCGTTTGTCCCCATCGGCGATCAGAACGAACCGCTGATCGACAAGCCCGACGATTATCGCCAGCTTATCCCGGTCCCGCCCGCGAACTATCTTCACAATCTGACCCGGCTGCGGCTCTTTGATCTCATTCATCTAACCACCGCCCAAACCCGTGTTATACATTCATCGTCAACTAAGGCACATGGATCGTCAGGAAAACTGCCTGCGAAGAAGACACAACCCCTTGCTCCGTCCATTCGCAATTAGTCCCGCAGCAAGGAAAGAATTTGTCCGGTTACCGCCTGGATGTCCTGTTCCCCGTCAACCTGTTGCAGCAAATTTTTCTGTTCGTAATACTTCAGCAGCGGTGCCGTCTTGGTAAAATACTCATCCAACCGGGTCGCGACTTTCTGTTCATTGTCATCCGGTCGTTGGATCAATTCTCCCGAGCAACGGTCGCATCGGCCTTCCGTCTTCGGCGGATTGTTCCGAATGTGATAAGTAGCCCCGCATTCCTTACAAATTCGACGTCCGGTCGTCCGATCCAACAATTGTTCTCGAGCGACGGAAATGTAAATTACGAGATCGATCCGTTTGCCCAAGGAAACCAATAATTGATCCAGCGCTTCCGCTTGCGGAATCGTGCGCGGGAACCCGTCGAGCAGGAATCCCGACTTACTGTCGGGACGGCTGATGCGCTCGCGTACGATGCCGATCATCACTTCATCCGGTACATAGAGCCCTTGATTCACATATTGCTTGGCTTCCAGGCCGAGCGGCGTGCCCTGGCTCATGGCCAACCGCAGTTCATCCCCGGTGGAGATATGCGGGATGCCCAACTTATGCACAATTTGCTCCGCTTGCGTGCCCTTGCCCGCACCTGGAGGACCCATAAAGATAATGTTCACTTTCAAGCTCTCCCCACTATATGCTTGCCTTGTCTGTTATTTGTTGATAAAGCCTTTATAGTGACGCTTGATCAATTGGCTTTCCACTTGCTTCATCGTGTCCAACGCCACCGCGGTCACAATCAACAAAGACGTTCCACCGATTTGAACCGAGCTGGGCAATCCGGCAAGCTTGCCGAACACCATCGGTAGAATCGATACCGCCGCAAGGAAGATCGAGCCGGACAACGTAATCCGGTTCAACAACTTGGTGATATACACCGTTGTCGTTTTGCCGGGCCGAATTCCTGGGATATACCCGCCGTTCTTCTTCATCTGATCCGACATCTGGACCGGATTGATCTGAACGAACGTATAAAAATACGTAAACCCGATAATCAGCAAGACGTACAAAACCATCCCGAACGGTTGGTTATAATTCATGTTCGTAATGATCCAATCCGCCACCACGTTCCCTCGCCAGAAGCTGGCCAACGTTGGCGGA
>JAJFMO010000054.1 GCA_020697475.1 Paenibacillaceae bacterium
ACACGTCCCGGTTCTCTTCGAGCAACACATCCTTGCCCACGACACCGATATCGGCTACGCCATATTCAACGAAGATCGGAACATCCACCGGTTTGGCCAAAATGAACTCAATCCCCGCCTCCGGATCGGAGACGATATATTTGCGGGAGTCCTCGTCCAAATCCTCGGGGACCGGGATGCCGGCCTGCCGGAACATCTCCGCCGCCTGCTTGTAGATTCTGCCCTTGGGCATGGCGACTTTCAACATGTCTCCCATGATTGTTCCCCTCCCCGCTTCATCCTAGAAACTCCAAAATATCCGCATAAGTAACGTCTTGCCATGTAAATGTGCCGTCTTCGTTCGGCCGGATCGATTCCGTTGCCTTGCCTTCCGGCCACTTCCGGGTTTCTACCGCCGCCCCGTGTTTGCCTCGCATTTCCGCCGCACACTGCAGCGCTTGCCCGCGATTGGCTGCATCATAGAGGATCAGCACCCGTCCCGTGGCATCGTTCCCCTCTTTGCCCAACAACTCCAAAATCCGGTTCGTCTTGAGTGCGAATCCGGTCGCCGGAGACGGCCGGCCGAACTGTGTCAACAAGTTGTCGTAACGCCCGCCGTTGCATACCGGGAACCCGAGGGCCTCGGCATATCCCTCGAACGTCATCCCCGTATAATAGGAAAAGTCCCCGATCATCGTCAAATCGATCAGTACATGCTCATTAACGCCGTACTCCTTCAGCACTTCCCAAACTTCGCATAGATGCGAGACGGCCTCCAGAGCCACACGGTCGCGGGTTAGCTTGCCCGCTTGATCACAGATTTCCTGTCCGCCGCGCAATCGAAGAATCCCTTCCAACTCCCGCTGTACGTTCGGTTCCAAGCGCAGATCGACCAGCGCCTTGCGGTACCCGACAAAATCCCTATCCAGCAAGCATTGCTTGAGTTGCTGCTGATCCTCTTGGCGCCCTGGCAGCATCTCTTCCAAGAGGCCGTTTAGGAAGCCGACGTGCCCGAGCGCGATGCGGAACTTGCGCACCCCCGCCGCTTCCAGGCAGGCAATGGCCAGCGCGACCGCTTCTGCATCGGCGTCGGCCGAAGCGTCGCCGACCAGCTCCACACCCGTCTGGTAAAATTCTGCGTCCCGACCCGCTTCCTCATCCATCGCCCGAAAGACGTTGGCATGATAGGCCAGACGGATTGGCAACGGCGTACTTTTCAATGTAGAGGCAACTACCCTGGCAATCGGTGCGGTCATGTCCGATCGCAGCACCATCGTCGTCCCGTTGCGATCGAGCAGCTTAAACAGCTTCCGATCCGAAGTCGAGCTGGCGACCCCGACCGTATCGTAATATTCCAAAGTCGGCGTTATAATTTCGTCATAACCCCAACGGTTCATGCATTCCAGCACATTCGTCTCGATCTTCCGCAGCCGGGCAACCGTCCCGGGCAAATAATCTTTGACTCCTGCGGGTTTCTCAAATCCTCTCGGCTTGGTCATGAACCTCTCCCCCTTCCCATCCGTTCATCGGCGCTTTATCACGATAATGTATTACCATGATACCATACTACCAAGATAAAGAATATAGTCGATAGTGTACCACGGAATCCAAGAGAGCGTCAACGAAAAAATCGTGTCGAATTCACGACCGGCCCAAGATCCCAAGGGTAAAAGTACACTTATTTAAGGCAAATTTGACCGTATTAATAAACAAGGTGCAAAAGTGCACCTGATTCGGGCCGCTCTTTTTCTGAACGCCCGATAAAGTGTACTTTTGCACCATAGTTGCATTATGGCTCTTCAATTTGCCCCAGCCTCATTTATCTGCCGAATCGTCGGCATTGCCTGAAGCTTCGGCGCCCGCAGCAGCATCCGCATCTTTATCCGCCTCGTCGGTACCCGCCGAATCACCGGCAATCGCACCGGTGCCACCGACTGCAGCGCCCGTTGCCAACGCCGTCCCTGTTGCCCCTTCCCCAACGTTCGCCTTGGACGATACGATCGGGTCGGCATACCGCACGTTCGCATACCCTTTCGCCCGGCGAATCCAGATCGCCAACAAACCGACAATGACAATCAACACCGCCAGCAGCTGCGATATCCGCACATTCTCGCCTTCCGGCATCGCGCCGGGCTCGAACACGAGCGACATTGGCGACCACAGCGCTTGCATCAATCCAGCCAGCCAATCCGGCCCGGCGAAGCACAAGCTATCGGTGCGCAACCCTTCCACAAAGAAGCGGCCGACCGAGTACCAAATAAAGTAACTGATGAACAATTCGCCGGCACGCAGTCCCGGACGGCGTCGCAGCCAGAATAGGAACAATAAGCCAAGTAAATTCCACAGCGATTCATACAGAAACGTTGGGTGATAATATTGACCGTTGATCAGCATCGCGTCCACGATGAAGTTGGGCAAATGCAACGTCCCCCGCAGAAACTCTTCCGTTACGGGTCCGCCATGCGCTTCCTGATTCATAAAGTTGCCCCAGCGCCCGATCATCTGTCCCACGATCAGCCCCGGCGCACAGATGTCGGCAATACGCCAGAACATATACCCTTTGCTCCTCACGTAAATAATCGCCGCGATAATCGCACCGATCAACGCCCCGTAAATCGCAATTCCACCATGCCAAATCATGAATATTTCCGATAAATTATCGCGGTAATCTTCCCATTTGAACGCCACATAGTAAATTCTTGCGCCGATGATCGCCGAAGGCACTCCAATCAGCAACAAATCCATGAAAAAATCGGGAACGATCTTGAACCGTTTGCCTTCGCGAACCGCCAGCAGCAAACCAACCAAAGCCCCCGTCCCCAAAATAATTCCGTACCAGTGCACCTTGATCGCGCCAAGCGAGAAAGCAATCGGATTCAACAAGAAATGCATAAAATGCATAAACAGTCCCCTTTCCACCTCTTACACCTCATCAATATCTCAAAAACACTCCAAGCACAATCTCCTAATAATCGTCCGAATCCTCCGCCAACGATTCCGTCAGCTTGTTCGTGAATTGCAGCGCCGCGTTGTATCCCATCCCCTTAAGCCTGTAGTTCATCGCCGCAACTTCAATAATGACCGCCAAGTTCCTTCCGGGACGAACCGGAATCGTTACAAGCGGCAAATCCGTATCAATAATTCTTGTCGTCTCCTCGTCCAATCCGAGTCGATCATATTGTTTATCCTGCTGCCAAATTTCCAATTTCACAACGAGAGAAATTTTCTTCACACTTCGAATGGCCCCGGCGCCGAACAAAGTCATCACATTAATAATGCCTACGCCACGAATTTCCAGAAGATGACGAATCAGTTCCGGTGCATTGCCGGTCAACACAAAGTCCGCCGTCTGGCGAATTTCCACTGCGTCGTCGGCGACGAGCCGATGTCCTCTCTTGACCAATTCCAGAGCCGTTTCACTCTTGCCGATCCCGCTTGCTCCGGAAATCAGCATCCCTATTCCGTACACATCGACCAATACCCCATGGATCGTCGTCGACGGCGCCAAGCGATTTTCCAGAAAACCGATCAATCGGCTGACCAAGACGGTCGTAACATATGTACTGCGAAGCACCGGCAATCCAAACGACTCCGACTCTTCCAACAACTCTATGGGGGCGTCCAGTCCCCGCGTGATAATGATACACGGCGTCTCGTTGTCACACATCATGCGCATCCGTTCCCGTCGAAGCTCAGGCGACAACGTCATGGCGAAGCTGAGCTCCGTCTTCCCCATGATCTGTATGCGCTCTTTCGGATGATAGTCGAAATACCCCGCCATCTCCAATCCCGGACGGTAAAGCTCGGCAACCGTGACCGGCCGCTTCAACCCTTGTTCTCCGCTTAGGATCTCCAGCTTAAAGGCGTCGATCAACTCCGATACTTTGGCTTTCTTCTGCATACGGTTTGCTCCTTTGGTTGACGTCTCAGAAAGTATACCTCTGCTGATTGTTCGACGTCTTGATAAACGGATTTCGCCAAC
This sequence comes from Paenibacillaceae bacterium, assembly GCA_020697475.1. Taxonomy (GTDB): domain Bacteria; phylum Bacillota; class Bacilli; order Paenibacillales; family NBRC-103111; genus JAJFMO01. The sequence continues at coordinate 3,962 of JAJFMO010000054.1, forward strand.
ATCGGGGTCCCCGCAAAGTACCTGAGTAATCTTCAATGAATAGCTTCACTTTGTGGGGTGATTGGGCGTTAGCCGTTTATCCAAGTGTCCACTACCCCCATCGTAATAGAATCGCCTATCAAAATCAACAGGGACAGCCCTCACGGCTGTCCCTGCAATTCGCTCGCGTTCTATTAATTAAGAATGGAAACCGTTGTTTCCGTATCGAAGAAGTGAGACTTGTTCATGTCCAGCCCCAGCTTGATGTTGGTGCCTTCCTTGAAACCGGCATGGCCATCGACACGGGCAACCATCGTATTGGTTCCGATCCCGTTGATGTACAGGAACATCTCGTGTCCCAAGTTCTCGGCCACTTCCACATGCACGTTCACGACGCTGTTCGGCGAATTATCCATGAACGCTTGCTCTTCGTGGAAATCTTCCGGACGAATGCCCATGACAGCTTCCTTGCCGACGTACCCGCGTTCGCGAATCCATCTCGCCTTGTTGGCAGGAACCTCCACGTTCAAGCCCTGCGCCTTGAAAAATACATTGCCGCCTTGCTCGGAGAACGAGCCCGAGATAAAGTTCATCGACGGCGAACCGATGAAGCCCGCAACAAAGATATTCACCGGGAAGTTATAGATCTCTTCCGGCGTTGCCGCTTGTTGAATAATCCCGTTATCCATTACGACAATCCGATCGCCCATCGTCATCGCTTCTGTCTGGTCGTGGGTTACGTAGATGATCGTCGTCTCCAGGCGCTTGTGCAGCTTGCTGATCTCCGCGCGCATCTGAACCCGCAGCTTGGCGTCCAGGTTGGACAACGGCTCATCCATCAAGAACACTTGCGGCTCGCGAACGATCGCGCGACCCAAGGCAACGCGCTGACGCTGACCGCCGGACAACGCCTTCGGCTTGCGCTCAAGCAAGTGGTCGATATCAAGAATCTTCGCGGCTTCACGAACCCGTCTGTCGATGTCGGATTTCTTGAATTTACGCAGTTTCAATCCGAAAGCCATATTCTGATATACCGACATGTGAGGGTACAATGCGTAAGATTGGAACACCATCGCGATATCGCGGTCTTTCGGCGCCACATCATTGACCAGCCGGTCGCCGATGTAAAGCTCGCCTTCGCTGATTTCTTCAAGTCCGGCGATCATCCGCAGCGTCGTCGATTTCCCGCAACCCGAGGCGCCAACCAATACGAGAAACTCCTTGTCCCGAATTTCCAAATGAAAATCCTTCACGGTCGCTTCTTCGTTCCCGGGATACCTCTTAACCACATGATTCAAACGTACGCCTGCCACAGATCATTCCCCCTGATCGTAAATTCGTTGATACACCCATCTTAACTTACCGCTTTGATGCCTGGCTATATTAATTTTCACAAAAAATTTACTTTCTTTTCGTTACTTTATACAATTGCAAAGCGATCTTGACTAGCACCGCATCTTGAAAACCGCGCACGTCAAGCGATGTCTCCTGTTTGAATTTATCCAGCCGATACAGCAACGTATTGCGATGAATGTACAGCTTCTTGGCGGTCTCGCTTACGTTGCAGTCGAGTTGGAAGAACGTTTCAAGCGTCGAGATCGTCTCCGTGTCGAGCAAGTAATCGTAACCCCCAAGCACATGTTCCAAATATCCCGACTTCTCGTTCTCCGGCGCCGACGCCAGCAGCTTCTCCAATCGCAGCGCCCACGGCAGATGGATGTGGCTGCCCTGCTGGAACGTCTGTCCGAGCAATAACGTCTCCCGCAGAGCAAGAATGACGGCAATCAGCGAATTGGCGGGTACGATCGGAGGATGAACGGCAATATGGCATTCCCCGACCCACTCGTTGGCGAGCATATCGGAAAGCCCGAAACATAGCGAAGCGAGCGCCTCTTCCTGACTCTCCTCTTCCTCCTTGTCGTCGGAATCGTAGGACAGCAGCCCCTCGGTACCAAAGATCAGCCAATCCTTGTCGTTCAGCGGAATCAATACAATCTGCTCATCGAAGAACGTTTCAAGCAATTTTTTTAAATCTTTATAGGTAACGTGACGGTTGGGGGAGTAGTCTCCGGATAATAAAAAGGGCACTCTGCGTGTATGCAGCGGCATTTGACGAATCAACGACTCGGGAACTTCCGCATGCACCGCGCCCCGTTCCAACTGCTCGTTGCACCAATCGCGCAGCTGGAATGCTCTTTTCTCCTCGTCGGAGGCGCTCGTATGCGGGATCTTTCTGCCCTGCTCCCGGTATAATTCGAACATTAATTCCACGAGTTGACGCTCGGCGCGGGTCAGCAACGAGCCATCGATCGCCAGCGTGACTATAAATTTGGATTCTTTATATAGGAAGAAGCAGACTTTACCGTCGCTAACGACACTTTTATACGAGCCAGGTTCTTGGTTTTCCGCCTTGACGGCGGCTTCCCAAACCTCATCGGACAGCTTAAGCTCCTGCGCGGGAATTCCTAGTACTTGTTCCAGACGCTCTTTCATGCGTTCCCAATTCATCTTCCAGCCGCTCCTTCGCCGCGGTTCTCCATTTCATATTGTACCATACTTGCTTCTTGGATAGTTTTCGACAAGATGGAAACAATGAGGTCATGAACCTCTCGATTCCTTACGGCTCTGGCGATCAGGCAGTCGTTGTACCCGATAGTTTGTCTATGGATACGATTCAATATCGTAACCAACCGGTACCCGATGCAGCGGCATGCATCCGGCAAGCTCTGGACTCGCCTTTCGGTTCCGAGTCTCTTGCCATGCTGGCTGAGGGCAAGACATCTGCAGTTATCTTGATCAGCGATTTGAGCCGCCTGAGCCCCAGTTACTTGTTTCTCGCGGAGTTGCTTGACGAGCTGAACGCGGGTGGCATCCCAGACTCGGCCATCGACATTGTGGTCGCGTTAGGTATGCACCGCAAGCAGACGACGGCTGAAATGCAACTGTTGGCCGGGCCGCAGGCATGGAATAGGGTGCGTGTACATAACCATTCCGCGTTGCCGGAGGATTGCGTGGCATTGGGCGCAACGACCCGGGGAACTCCAGTCGAAATCAATCGGCTCGTGGCTAAAGCCGACCTCCTTATCGCCACAGGGAATATCGAGCCTCATCGGCTTGTGGGCATTTCCGGAGGAGTAAAGGCGCTTGTCCCCGGGGTCGCTTCCCATCGTTGCATCGAGCATAATCACAGCTTGTCGCAGCAATACAAAGCCACTGTAGGCGATCCGAACAATCCGATTCATCAGGATTTGGTCGAGGCAAGCCGTTTTGTACCGGTTCACTTCGTGTTCAATACGATCGTCAACCACCGGCGGGAGTTGATGGGCGCAGTCGCAGGCAGTGTGGAAGAAGCGCATCGGGTCGGCTCAGAGTTGGCAAGGAAACATTTTATCGTAAAAATGTCCCGGAAATACGATCTCGTGCTGGCGTCGGCCGGCGGGCACCCGAAAGATATGCAGCTCTATCAAGCCGTGAAAAGCATGGTGAACGCCTCCAAGCTGCTGAACCCCGGCGGAACGCTGTTAATTGCAGCCCACTGTGAAGAGATGTATGGCAACGGGCTGTTCCAATACTGGGCGGAGACGATCCAGGAGCGATCTCGAATTGTCGCAATGCTGAAACAAACTTTCGTGCTTGGCCCTCATAAATTCGAACATTTGGACGAGCTGCTGCGTCATTGTTCCGTTCATCTTTATTCCAAGTTGCCTCCGTCCACCGCCCAACTGCTCGGTTTCGTACCCGTTGCCGATTTGCAGGCCGATTTCAACCGCTTGGCTCAGTCCGGGCAAACCATCGCTTGCATGCCTTATGCATCCCTTACTTTTGTTGAATACACCTAAACATGGAGGATGAGTTCACATGGGTTGGAACGGTTGGCCGTTGGACCGATGGGTCATTTTGTTCGTCTCGCTGGCGTTTCTTCTTCTGAGTGTGCAAGTCACGATGTCCCACTACAGGCAAAATTTTCATCACAAAGCGATGTATGCGCCTGTGATCGAAACCCCGATTTTCTTCATTGTCGGCACGTGTCTTGTTTTCTGGAACGTCGCCTGGTTGCAAACGCTGTTTGTCATCTTGATGTGGGTCGGTTCGCTATCCGGGCTGGTCGGCTTTTATTATCATTTCCATGGCGTGGGAGTTCGGGTCGGAGGCTGGACGTCACGAAATTTCCTGGTTGGTCCGCCGGTCATCTTGCCTATTATGATTACTGCGCTCAGCGCTTTGGCGCTCGTAGCCGTGTATTGGAGGTAGGCGAGGATGTCAGAACAAACCCACTATCCGTCCTACGATGTGATGGAGCATAAGCAGGCTTGGGACGAGCATACCCGTTCCATCGTTTCTTCCCGTCTTTTCCGGGAGCATGACTATCAATTCTTGACGTTAGGCGAAGCCGAAGTGCTGCGCGCTTGGTGCATAAGATTGGTGGACGACCCGCGAGGGGAGCTGATTCAGTTCGTTCTCGGCCACATTGACCAGACGCTGCACAAGCAGGCTGGAGAAGGTCAACGCAAGCCCGGTGTCCCGCCTTCCCGCAAGCTGATCCGCGACGGAATCGCCTATATTGAAAACTTGTCGATGGCCCGCCACGGCAAGCCGTTCTTTCATTTGGACGCAGATGAGCAGCAGTGGCTGATGGAAGAGTTTTCGAACGCCTCTGCTCATCTTCCCGAACAGCACAGCCCCTCCTCCTTTCCGCAGAAAGAGCTGTTCGGCAAATTGCATACTCTGACTCTGGAAGCTTATTATTCGCATCCTCAAGTATGGTCGGAGATCGGTTATGCCGGGCCGGCTTATCCGCGGGGGTACATACGCACTCAGAACGGCCATTTGGATTCTTGGGAGGCGAAGAAGGAAGATGATTAATCGGAAATACGCCAAGGAGGAAGTCGACGCGGTCATCGTCGGGGCCGGCGCTGCCGGGGGCGTGCTGGCCAAAGAGTTGAGCGAGGCGGGATATAGCGTTGTTGTGTTGGAAGCCGGTCCGTTCCGCGATCCGCAGCACGATTTCGCCAGCGACGAACTGGCGATGAAGAGCTTAGGCTGGCAGGAGACGAGGCTTGTTGCCGGCGCGAATCCCCTCACAATGGGGCATAACAACTCCGGCTACGGAGTGGGGGGCGGAACGACGCACTTTACCGCTGTTTTCTTACGGTTTCACGCCTCGGATTTTCGCACCTATTCTTCCGATGGAGTGGGAGCGGATTGGCCGATCCGTTACGAAGATCTAGAGCCTTTTTATAATAGAAATGAAAAAGAAATCGCCGTATCCGGGCCGAAATATTTCCCTTGGGGCGAGTATCATGGGCCGTACCCTTACCCGGAGAGGGATCCTTTGAGTCAGAATGCCTACCTGTTTCAACGGGGCTGCGAAAAGCTCGGGATCCGCTCTTCGGTAACGCCGCTCGCTATCTTGTCGGCGCCCTATGAGGGACGGCCTCCTTGCATCAATCGCGGCTTCTGCAATCAAGGCTGCATGCCCAACGCCAAATTCAGCACACTGATCGTGCACATTCCCAAGGCGATCAAGGCCGGGGCGGAGGTGCTGGCCGACTGCATGGTCACAGGGATTACGATGCGCAAGGACGGGATGGCAAGCGGGGTCACCTTCGTGCACCAGGGGCAGACGTACGAGCAGAAGTCGAGGCTTGTCATCGTGTGCGCTTTTGCGGTGGAGACGCCTCGATTGTTGCTGAACTCCGCCAATGCGCAGTTTCCAGATGGGCTGGCCAATAGCAGCGGTTGGGTAGGCAAGGCGATCATGCCGCACAGCAGTCATGACGTCTATGCCAAGTTTGATGAAGACGTTCGGTTGTACAAAGGGACTCCGGTACTCGCTTCCACCCAAGATTTTTATGAGACAAATCCGGACAACGATTTCTCGCGGGGGTATACGATTCATGCCCATGGCGCAAGACCGCTTAGTTTTGTCAAAGGGATTTCCAAGTCGGCAGGCGGGGTGCTATGGGGCAAGAAGCTGCGTGAGACGGCGCTCGATTACAATTACTACGGCCGTTTGACGCTGGTTGGCGAAGTATTGCCGAATCCGGACAACCGCGTCGAGCTGACGGATGAAGTTGACGTGCATGGGTTGCCGAGGGCGAAAGTGACGTTCAGCTATGGGGACAACGATCGCAAACTGATCGATCATGCGGTGCGGAAGATGAGCGATATTTTGCAAGCGGCGGGGGGCAAGGTGGAGTTTGTTTCACCCGACTCAGCTCATTTGATGGGCGGGTGCCGAATGGGGGCAGATCCGACCACATCGGTCGTCAATTCGTACGGGCAAGCTCACGACGTGCCGAATTTGTTCGTCTGCGACGCCAGCATCTTCGTCACGTCGGGCGGCGGCAATCCGACGAATACAGTGATGGCGCTGGCCTCGCGGACGGCGGCGTTCATCAAGGAGAAGGCGCGCAAGCTGGAATTTGTGTGAAGCTGGAGTTGGAACCGTCAAAAAAAGCCTGGGACCCATCGGTCTCAGGCTTGCTTTATTTGTTCAATGGGCCATGAAGGACTCGAACCTTCGACACCCTGATTAAGAGTCAGGTGCTCTACCAACTGAGCTAATGGCCCGAAGGCACGGCTCTAAGAGGTATGGCGGAGCTGACGGGATTCGAACCCGCGGTCTCCTGCGTGACAGGCAGGCATGTTAGGCCTCTACACCACAGCTCCACGATGTATGTTTCTATTGTATAAATGGTGCCGCCGAGAGGACTTGAACCCCCAACCTACTGATTACAAGTCAGTTGCTCTACCAATTGAGCTACAGCGGCGTCCAGAGTTCACAAAACAAATGGACGCTGAGGGGATCGAACCCCCGACCCTCTGCTTGTAAGGCAGATGCTCTCCCAGCTGAGCTAAGCGTCCAGGTTAACAGTATGCGGCAACCAAGTCGAGATTATGTAGGATAAAAATATAGCGGCGGAGGGGATCGAACCCACGACCTTACGGGTATGAACCGTACGCTCTAGCCAGCTGAGCTACGCCGCCATGCATGAATGTATTTAGGTGGCGGAGAGAGAGGGATTCGAACCCTCGCGGCTGTTACACCCTAACGCTTTAGCAAAGCGCCCCCTTCGGCCTCTTGGGTACCTCTCCATCGAACATGAACGAAGCAATTGGGCATGATTCCCTGAAAACTAGCAGCGAAAGTGTTGCGGCGATTGTGCATAGGTGTTGCGGTGTTACTTACGTGGCTTGAAGCCACTGTATTTGTGGATAAG
>JAJFMO010000532.1 GCA_020697475.1 Paenibacillaceae bacterium
ATATTGCACCGGCTCCCCTTGCGCCCTGCGTTCCACCATGGCACGCAGCCCTTCTCGCAATGGCTGCGGGAACGGCCGCCCCCAGTCGAGAAACAAGCGGCTGCGATCCCAGGCCAGCGCATGGCAGACCAGCCATTCAGCGTGTCTCGCCGGCTCGGTCGCCCCGCTCCGTTCCAGGAAAGCCGCCGCCTGCAGGCACACTTCACGAATCGTAGGGCCATCCAACATGATGATTTCCCTTTCTTATTCCCCTTTATCCAGCAATTCCGCTTGAGCCGCCAGTGTCAGGGTGGAGATGATTTCTTCCATATCGCCATTCATGACGGCATCCAATCGGTGCAAGGTCAATCCGATCCGGTGATCGGTCACCCGGCTTTGCGGGAAGTTGTAGGTGCGGATGCGCTCGCTGCGATCCCCGGTGCCGACTTTGCTCTTGCGCTCATCGTTGATTTTAGACTGTTCCTGTTGCCGGGTCATGTCGTAGATGCGGGCTCGCAGCACCTGCAACGCCTTTTCCTTGTTCGAATTTTGCGATTTGCCGTCCTGGCAGGACACCATAATCCCTGTCGGAAGATGCAGCACTCGAACCGCCGACTTGGTCGTGTTGACCGATTGACCGCCCGGTCCGCTGGAGCAAAACGTATCGATCCGAATATCGTTCTCGTTAATCTCGACTTCGACTTCCTCCACTTCCGGCATCACAACGACCGTCGACGTCGACGTATGGATTCGGCCACCGGATTCCGTCGTCGGGATCCGTTGCACGCGGTGAGCGCCGCTCTCGTACTTCAGCTTACTGAAGGCACCCTTGCCGCTGATCATGAAGATGACTTCCTTGAAGCCGCCCAGATCGCTGACGTTCGCTTCCATCATCTCGGTTTTCCAGCCTTGCAGATCGGCATAGCGCGTATACATCCGGTACAAGTCGGAAGCGAACAGCGCCGCTTCGTCGCCCCCGGCGGCTCCGCGAATTTCTACGATGACATTCTTGTCGTCATTCGGATCCTTGGGAAGCATCAAAATTTTGATCTGCTCCTCCAACTCTACCTTGCGGGAGGACAGTTCCTCCACTTCTAGCTTGACCATGTCGCGCATCTCGTCGTCGAGCTTCTCGCCGAGCATCATTTTGGCCTCGTCAAGTTGTTCCGCGACTTTCTTATATTCATTATAAGCTTCGTAAGCTTCCTGCAAATCGGATTGTTCCTTGGAATACTCGCGAAGTTTCTGTGTATCGTTCGTGACAGCGGGGTCGCATAAGAGCTCGCTCAGCTTCTCGTAACGGTCCGCCAACGCTTGAAGTCGATCTAACACGCTATTGCCCTCCTCTTCCTACAACGTTCAACCAACGAAACCTTATACGTTAAAACGAAAATGCATCACATCGCCGTCTTGCACGACGTATTCCTTGCCTTCAAGCCGGAGCTGCCCTTTCTCCCGGGCGGCGTTCATTGAGCCGCTGGTAACGAGCGCATCGTAAGCCACCACCTCGGCGCGAATAAACCCTCTCTCGAAGTCGGTGTGAATGACACCTGCGGCTTGCGGCGCTTTCGTCCCTTGGCGAATTGTCCAAGCCCGCACCTCTTGCACACCTGCGGTAAAATACGTGCTCAGGCCGAGCAAACGGTAAGCGGCTTTGATCAGGCGGTTCAACCCCGACTCTTCCAGGCCAAGCTCCGAAAGGAACAGCTCCCGGTCTTCGCCTTCAAGCTCAGCGATCTCCGACTCCACCTTGGCGCTGATCGGCACGACTTCCGCGCCTTCCTTCGCGGCAAACTCCCTCACTTGCTGGACATACGGGTTATCGTCCGCGTTGGCCGCCTCCGCCTCGCTGACGTTGGCCGCGTAGAGCACCGGCTTGATCGTCAGCAGATGCAGTTCCCGCAGAACCAAACGCTCTTCGTCGCTCAGCTCCATTCCGCGCACGGGTTGATCGGCATACAGATGCTCCTTCACCCGCTCCAAGCATTCGACTTCCAGCACGTATTTCTTATCCCCGCCCTTCATGTTCTTGCGGGAACGATCCAGCCTTTTCTCCACCGTATCCAAATCCGCCAGAATCAGCTCCAGATTGATCGTGGCGATGTCGTCGAGCGGATTGATTTTTCCGGAAACATGGGTAATATTTTCGTCTTGAAAACAACGAACAACGTGGCAAATCGCGTTCACTTCGCGGATATGAGCAAGAAATTTATTCCCAAGTCCTTCGCCTTGACTGGCGCCTTTGACGAGCCCGGCGATATCGACAAATTCGAAAGCCGTCGGAACGATGCGATTGGGCGTAACGATATCGGCCAGCTTCTGCAGCCGTTCGTCAGGCACTTCGACGACCCCGACGTTCGGATCGATCGTGCAGAATGGATAATTCGCGGACTCCGCGCCCGCTTGGGTGATGGCATTAAAAAGCGTCGATTTGCCTACATTCGGCAACCCGACGATCCCGCAGGAGAGTGGCATGGGGTGAACAACTCCTCAATGTGTACGTTTCTACTTCTCCTCATTATACCGTGGGGAAGCCGCTTTCTCAACGTGAACGCCTTCCAATCGTGTTCTGATCCCCGTCCCATCGCACCTAAACGAAGCGATTGTCCACATCCGCCTTGCTTCCCGTCGCTCTTTTGCCTACAATAACAAGTGATTTCAGGGATAAACCTCTAGTTATGCACAGAATTATCCACAGCATGTTAACAACGAATGGATATTCGCTTGTTTTTATTCATATTGAAGTCGATGTGGACAAAAGGGAGGCGCCACTTGGAAAGCTTTCACGGTGATTTTCAACTTGTGGATGAGCGGTGGATGGGCGAAGCGTTGGAAGAAGCTTACAAGGCGCAGCAACTGCGCGAAGTGCCGATTGGCGCAGTGATTGTGAAGGATGGGGAAGTCATAGGGAGAGGGCATAATTTGCGGGAAACCGGGCATGATCCGACGGCGCACGCCGAAATGTTGGCCATCCGCGAAGCGAGTGAGTACCTAGGCGCATGGAGACTGACCGGCTGTACGCTGTACGTGACGCTCGAGCCGTGTCCAATGTGCGCCGGCGCCATCGTCCAGGCGCGCATCGATCGGGTCGTCTTCGGTTCGGCCGATCCGAAAGCTGGTTGCGCAGGAACGCTGATGAACTTGCTGCAGGAGACGCGCTTTAACCATCAGACGGATATCGTCGCCGGCGTGAGG
>JAJFMO010000533.1 GCA_020697475.1 Paenibacillaceae bacterium
CATGTATTTGCATGGGACCAGCAAAATTAACGATCAAGGGCATTTGGAAATCGGCGGTTGCGACTGCACAGAGCTGGCCCGACGTTTCGCCACTCCGCTCTATGTGATGGATGAGGCGCTGATCCGCCGCAAGGCGAAGGAATTCATGGAGGCGTTCAACGCGTCCGGAATGAAGTTCCAGGTCGCTTACGCGAGCAAAGCGTTCTGCGTCAAGGCAATGTGCCGATTGGCCGACGAGGAAGGGCTGTCGCTGGATGTCGTATCCGACGGCGAACTGTATACCGCGTTGGAAGCGGGATTTCCGGCGGAGCGGATTCATTTTCATGGAAACAACAAGACGCATGAGGAGATCGCCATGGGGATCGATGCGGGGATCGGCTGTTTTGTTGTGGACAATTTTGTCGAGTTGAGGCTGTTGAACGCCATCGCCGGGGACAAAGGCCGCAAGGTGAAAATTTTGCTGCGGATCGCCCCTGGTGTGGAGGCTCATACGCACGAATATATATCGACCGGGCAGACTGACTCGAAGTTCGGCTTCGATCTGGGCAACGGCTCGGCGTTCGAGGCGGCGTCCGAAGCTTCGAAGATGGCGAACCTGGAGCTGTTGGGCATGCACTCGCATATCGGCTCCTCGATTTTCGAAGTCGAAGGCTTTGAGATGGCGGCGGAGAAGTCGGCTCAATTCGCCATTCAGGTGTACCGCGAGCTTGGGCATCAGCTTCGTGTCGTCAACTTGGGCGGAGGCTTCGGAATCCGCTACATTGAGGGAGATACACCGCTGCCGATCGCGACCTATGTACGGGCGATCACCGATGCGGTGAAACGGTTGTTCGGGGAAGCGCAATTGCCGCTGCCGGAAATTTGGGTCGAGCCTGGCCGCAGCTTGGTCGGCGACGCCGGCACGACGTTATATACGGTCGGGACGCACAAGGACATTCCCGGCGTTCGCAAGTACGTCGCCGTCGATGGCGGGATGACGGACAATCCGCGGCCGGCGCTATATGAGTCGCGCTACGAAGGGATTCTTGCCAACCGCGCCACCGAAGCGCCGCAGGAGATCGTCTCGATCGCCGGCAAGTGCTGCGAGAGCGGGGATATGCTCATTTGGGACATTAATTTACCGCGGGTAGAGAACGGGGATCTTTTGGCCGTCTCGTGCACGGGTGCCTACAACTATGCGATGGCTAGCAACTACAATCGGATTCGCCGGCCGGCGGTCGTCTTCGTCAAGGACGGACAAGCCGACGTCGTCGTTCGCCGCGAATCGTTCTCCGACATCGTTGGCAACGATTGTATCCCCGAGCGGATGGAGAAGCAGACAGCCCGGACGGTATAATGCTAGGCTGCCGGGACCCTTTAAGAATGTCACAAAATAACGGCCGAAAGGCCGTTATTTTTGCTTTGGAAAAGCAAATAAGACTTGGATAGCTGCATTATTCTCCTTGAATCTTCGAACTGCGGGACAACGTCGGTGATAGGCCAAAGTACTTTTATAAGCTTTGGAAAAGGAATAAAGATTGGAAAATCCCAGAGAATAAGCGATTTCACTGACACTGAAATTGGTTTCAAGCAACATTTGTCCAGCCTCTTTCATAATTAGAGATTTGATATATTCGCCGGGTGATATTCCGAATTTACGAAACCGCTTGCTGAAATGAGTGCGATCCACTCCTGCGAACTTTGCCGTTTCGTCTACTGTAATTCCTTCCGAATAATGCATCTTCATATATTCTACCCCTTTATCAAGCCAAGGCACGAAATTGTTGTGATCTTCGAATTGCCCTTCGGGGGATAACGATAACAACGAGTGAAACAACTTGAAAAATCCATGCTGGGAGAGGAGCCGAAGGAACGATGGGGAAGCACGATACGAAAATTTTGCATACACAACTTTTGATCGCAGGCGGAGGGATGACGGGAGTCGCGGCGGCCATTGCCGCAGCCCGCAATGGAGCGCAAGTCATTCTATGCCAAGACCGTTCGGTCCTTGGTGGCAATGCATCGTCCGAGGTTCGGATGAATATATCCGGCGCTTCTGTGAGAGGCAAGGAGTTGGAGTCGGAACGCAGGGAGAGCGGAATCCTCGAAGAGATCATGCTCGAATGCTCCATCCGTAATCCTCAACGAAGCGCGACAATGTTTGATTTAATTTTATATGAGAAATGCCGTGCCGAAGCGAATGTCACCTTGTTATTGAATACGACGATTGTCGGTACGAACATGGATAGCTCACGCATCCGGTCGGTTTACGCAGTGAGAGAGAGCACGGAAGATCATTTCGTCATCCATGCGGAGATATTTGCGGATTGTACCGGTGACGGAAGGATGGGCTATGAAGCAGGCGCTGAATTCACGACCGGCCGCGAAGCGTCCGACGAATTCGGGGAATCTGGCGCGGTTCAGAACAGAGACGCGTATCGGTTGGGTTCTTCTCTCTTATTTCAGTCGAGGGATATGGGACGCCCGATGCCCTTCATCCCGCCGGCATGGGCACGCACCTTCACGGAGGAAGATCTCAAATTCAGAAATCACAGCACGTGGGAATACGGCTATTGGTGGGTTGAGTTCGGGGGAACTTTGGATACAATTAAAGACAACGAAACGATTCGGGATGAATTGCTGGCGATTATGATGGGGGTATGGGATCACATTAAGAATAGCGGCAACCATCCGGAGTCGGAAAATTGGGCGCTCGACTGGTTCGGGTTTCTTCCCGGAAAGCGGGAGTCCAGACGGTTTATCGGCCAGCATGTGTTAACCCAGAATGATATCCAGGAGGCGGTCGATTTTGAAGATGTCGTCGCGTACGGAGGATGGTCGATGGATACTCATCCGCCGGAGGGCATCGATGCCAAGGGTACCAAGCCTTGCAACCAGCCTTATACGCCATATATGTACAGTATTCCGTTGCGTTCGATGATCAGCAGAAATATTTCCAATCTCATGTTCGCGGGACGCAATCTCTCTGCAACCCATATCGCTTTCTCCAGCACTCGGGTGATGGCGACCTGCGCTGTCATGGGGGAAGGACTGGGCACTTTCGCAGCGATCGCGTTGAATCGCGGAATTCCGTTCGATCGGGCTTGGCGGGATTCCGGCCTTGTGAAGGAAGCCCAGCAACAGTTGATTCGCCAAGGCGCCTTCCTCCCCGGACATAAGCTGG
>JAJFMO010000055.1 GCA_020697475.1 Paenibacillaceae bacterium
AGCACCAACAGCAAGAAGGCGAGCTTGCCATGTCCCAGGAAGAACACGATGACGAATAAGGGGATCATAAAAAAACGGCAGATCGTCAGAAGATTAGGCAGATTCAACCCCGCATCCCTCCCATGTTTGGCGCTCATCCCTACATTATACCGTTGTTCCAAGAATAATAAAACTCCCTTGACGGGAGTTTTGCTTTTTCATTCGAAGAAAAATAATGAAGACGTCTTCGGTTATTCGGCAAATACAAGATCGTATAAATGCCTCCATGTGTCCATCACGAACACCTCGTCCACCGGTTGTTTGCCGATGAAGGAGTAACCGATTGTTAAGCCGAGAATAAGTCCTCCGACGCATAAGACGGGAACAAATAAATTGCGCGCAATAATCCACAGAATGCGAAGCGGCCAAATCAGCCATCGTCTTGCGCGCTTGGGAGACCGGGGCAGTTGGGGCGATTTTGGCGATTGGACGGCCACAGGTGTCATCCTTTCCGCTATCCTCTTAGGTTGTTCGCCATGTTCATCAAGGAATCGGAAGACTGAATCGCTCTGGCGTTGAGCTGGAACGCCCTCTGGGCAACCAGCATGTCCGAAACCACCTTTTCCATGTCCACATTCGATTGTTCCAGGAATCCTTGGCGAACATTAATCTGGCTTAGAGAATCGGCTGCAACATTGGGATCTACGACCTGAAGAACATTGTTGATATTATAGCCCGCTGATAAGCGATACAGGTTGTTGCCAGTATGCTCCATTGCTTCCGGACGTATAACCCGCAGTACTTTCAATCTGCCAACCACATTACCCGGATCAGCCGGATCCGTCTTGTCGTATCCGGTTACCACTCCATCCCGATCCACACGAATGCTTTCGTTCACCGGTACCCGAATCGGTTGGTTGGTAACGCCATCACGTACATAATTGCCGCCTTTGGTCGTCAGATACATATTCCCGGGGTCGGTTGTGCTCAGCGAGAGCAAGAAGGCGCCGTCCCGGGTCCAAGCCGGATCGATCACCTGGTTGCCATTCGCATCAACGGAATGAACTTCCACCTCGAACACCGCATCCCCCTGCAGCGCCATATCCAGTTCATTGCCTGTCGACTTCAAGGTACCTTGGGACAGATCCGTCTGAATCAGCCCCATCCTCGAACCTGCACCGAACGTATACCCGCCCGGAGTCAATCTGCCGCCTCGAATAAATGAAGGTTCCTGCGGCCTCATGCTGGTTAAAATATCGATAAAGCTGGCGTCTTTCTTCTTATAACCCGGCGTATCCGAGTTCGCCACGTTATTGGCGATAATGTCCAGCTTGCGCTGCAGCGCCTGCAAAGACACTGCGGAAATCATCAATGATCGGTTCATCGTTCAGTTCCCCCTTGCCTTACACTCTTCCTACATCGTTAACAGCCTTGTCCAGACTGCGGTCATAAAATTGAATGACCTTCTGATTCGCCTCGTACGCCCGCATCGCCATCGTCAAATCGACCATCGATTGAGCCGAATCCACATTGGATCGTTCCGTGTAGCCTTGCCGGACTTGTACCTGATTGTCCAGAGCGATTCGCGTGACCTGGCCTGCATCGGCCGGGTTGATCCGGAACAGGCTGTTTCCTTCGTCGATCAACCGATTCGGATTCTCGACGCGTGAGATCATCAAGCTAACCGGAGCTCCGTTCGCATCGGTCAGAACTTGTCCGTCGGGCTTCACCAACCGGCCCTGCGGATCGAGTGAAATTTTGCTGATTGGGGTTGCGACTCCCCCCGCCACATCTTCAAGGACAATCGGCTGGCCGTTGCTTCCCAGTACCAGCTCGCCATTCGAAGTTATCAAATTCAGCTGCGGACCGACAGTAAACTTCCCGTTGCGCGTATAGTGCTCGTTCCCGTCGGCGTCGGCTACCGTGAAGAACGCTTGCGGCTGAAACGTCATGTTCCCGTCCGGATCGGTGTACTTGCCCGAGGAGTCGAACGGCATGCCGGGCAGCTGAATATCCGACACAATCGCAAAATCGAACGGGTTGCCGGTCTCCTGCATATCCCCTTGCAGAAAAACAGATACACTCTCTTCGGCCAGCACCCCGGTGTTGAGCATCCCGATCTTCCGAACCGGAGATCCTCCGTCGCTGCCGTCGGTGATCTTAGACAACAAAACTTCGGGAAACGAGCGGACGGCGGTGTACCCGCGTTTAAAACCCGTCGAGTTCAGGTTCGCGATATTGTTCGTTATTGTATCGTGCTTGCGTTCTTGAGTAATCAGCCCTGCTGCAGCGGTATATAATCCTCTTAGCATGCCGGTCTCCTTCCGCGAGTTCGCGTTATATAAATTTGCTCTTGGTTACTTTATCGAGGTTGTCCAACATAATGCCGGTACCCTTAACTACGCAGTGCATCGGATCTTCAGCGATCAGAATCGGCACCTTGAGCTCGTCAGCCAGCAATTGATCGAGCCCGTGCAGCAAAGCGCCGCCGCCGGTTAATATAACACCGCGGTCGATAATGTCGGCCGACAGCTCTGGCGGTGTGCGTTCGAGCACGCTCTTCGCCGCAGCCACGATGGCAGACGCCGGTTCCCACAGCGCCTCGTGCACCTCGCGGGAATCGATTCCGATCGTGAGCGGCAGTCCGGTCACCATATCGCGTCCGCGGATATCCATCTGCTCGTTGCGGCTATCCGGGAACACCGTACCGACTTTCACCTTGATATCTTCCGACGTCCGCTCCCCGATCAACAGCTTGTACTTATTTTTAATATATTTCATGATCGCCAGATCAAATTTGTCCCCGGCGATCTTAATTGACGATGCTGTAACAATATCCCCCATCGAGATGACGGCGACATCGGTCGTTCCTCCACCGATATCGACCACCATGTTGCCGCTGGGTTGAAAAATATCCATCCCCGCGCCGATCGCCGCCGCCTTGGGCTCTTCCTCGAGGAACACTTCCCTCGCCCCGCTGCGCTCCGCTGCCTCGCGAATCGCTTTCTGCTCAACAGACGTGATGTTCGTCGGCGCGCAAATCAGAATGCGCGGATGGCTGTACCATCGCTTGCCGCCGACCTTGGTTATGAAATATTTCAACATCATCTCGGTAATTTCGAAATCTGCGATCACTCCGTCCCTCAGCGGACGAATGGCGACGATGTTGCCCGGAGTGCGTCCGACCATTCTCCTGGCTTCCTCGCCGACATTCAGCACCCGCTTCGTCTCGCTTTCAATCGCCACTACCGAAGGTTCATCAAGCACAACCCCTCTGCCCTTAACATGGATCAACACGTTCGCCGTACCTAAATCTATCCCGATATCCTTACTGAACATGATAAGATAATCCTCCCTGACCCAACCGTTCATCCACGTTCCGACAAAAAGGGAATACTTATAATACTATACCATTACCTGTGTTCGATATAAAGCGCGTTTTTCCTTTTTTTTCGAAGGCATACGACAAACGGTTCGGATGGGAGCAGTCACAAAATGTCAGGAAGCGGCTCAAACTTCGACAGATACCCATTGCCCGGGAGACTTGCTGCCATGCCTCGTTTTCTTGTATTTGATTTTCGTCGCTTCTCCTCCCCTCAAGTGTCTGATCGACTTGTGGTATTCCAGAATATGTTTCACCTGGTTGGCCAGATCCGGGTTGATTTCGGGCAATCTCTCCGTCAAATCCTTGTGCACCGTGCTTTTGGAAACCCCGAACTCCTTGGCAATGGTGCGGACCGTATTTCTTGTTTCGACAATGCACCGGCCAATTTTAACGGTTCGCTCCTTGATGTAATCGTGCAATCCCCTCGCCTCCCTACTCGAGATAGTTTGGTACATTATATGAGGGGAGAACATGGATATTCTTTGTTTCCAAGCCTGACAAGCTCATCCGGGCAACTTTATTTTGGAGGACAGCCCTTCACCTTGACGATCATAGCCTAAACAGAAAAAAAACAGAGGGTTAAGATTTCCCTCTGTTTTATGAGATTCATTGAGATTGCCGGCTTATTGAGCCAGAAACTGCATCGGATTGACAGCTGCTCCGGATTGGCGAACTTCGAAATGAAGGTGAACGCCCTCATCTTTCTCCAGTTCGTTGCGACCAGCCTGGGCGATCAGATCGCCTTGCTTGACCGTCGTTCCTTTGGCCACCGCGATATCCGCCAAGCTCTGGTATACGGTAACGATACCGTTGGCTGAAGTAATTTCCACCAAGTTGCCGACGAGCGGGTTCTTCTCGACTTGCGTCACCGTTCCGCTAAGAGCGGCTACAACGTCGAAGGGTTGGTTGTTCTGCTGTGCCAGGTCGATCCCCAGATGCGGAGTGAACGTGTTCTCGTACTCTACCATAGCTGCTTGCTTGACCTCGTTGGAAGCTTTGCTGTCATAGAACGACAAGCTCACTTGTTCCTCGCTGTGGTTCTTCACCGGCCAGGCGAACGTTTCTGTGGGTGCGGCTACCGATACGGAGTCGGGCTTCTGTGCCGAATCCGTTCCGGATTGCGTCACGCCGGCTTTACCGGTCGTTTGCTTGGCTACTTGGTTCGTTCCCGAATCCTGGTAGACCCACAGTAAGGTTAAAATAATTGCTGCTGCTGCCATGTACGTTGCTGGAAAAACCCATTTTTTCGTTAGCAGCCTTTTCCAAGAGAAAGCTTGGGCAGCTTGCGCTCCTTCGTCAGATTTGGGAGCGTCTTGGTTGATTTGGATGTTTTTTTTGTTTTGATCATTCATCTATCCATCACCTCACCACCCATTGTTGCCACAATCTATCTTTTTATACGTGAGGTGATTGACAGACTCTTAATTTTCTTGCAAAAGGTTTGTCGCCCGTGAAATCTCGACTCCCGTGTAATAGTATTGAACGATTTCAGTTGCGGTTTTGCCAAGTCTGGCCATGCCCTCGGCGCCCCATTGGCTCATGCCGACTCCGTGCCCGTTGCCATAAACCGTGAAAACCAAGTTGCTTCCCTGGCGGCGCCATTCGAATTGAGAGGAAGCCAAGCCCAGCTTTTCTCTGACTTCTCTGCCGGTAAACGTCTTTCCCCCGATTGAGATCGCCTTGATCCGGTGGCCGTCGGTGCGCGACAACACTTTCATTCCTTGAGCGCTCCCGTCGTTCGGAGAAATCGCTGCCACGCCGAGCTTACGGCCGACATCCGTTACACTAAGCGTAACCGTGGATTTGTATTTGGGGGAAATCGCCGCATCCCACGGGCTGGCTACACTGCGCAAGTAGGACACGCTATTCTCCCAATAGTCTTCCGAGTTTTCCGTATATCCGTTGCTCGTTGAGAAAAACACTGCATCAATCGGGCTCCCGCGATACGTCAAGATTTGATCCTTTGTCGACGCCACCGCTTCCTTCAGCTTGGCCATGTTAACGGCGAATTCATCCCCCGGCCATTGCTTCTGCAATTGTTCATCCGTCAAGAAAGCTTGGTGGATCGGTTGATCGGTGACGATTGCTCCGGACACCGGCACTTGAGAGACGTCGTGATCGATGAGCCGCTTCACCAAATAAGTGCGCGCCGCCAACGCTTGCGCTTTGAGCGCCTCGACCTGAAAGTCTATCGGCATCTCCGCCGCAACGACTCCGACTACATAATCTTCCAACGGGTAAGTTTCCACTCTTTTTTCCCGAGTTAAATAGACGGGCACGGCGATCGATTGTTGCAACGCACTTTCAGGAGATTGGGCCGTCGATACGTGGGTGGCATCGGTGCTTAGCCGTTCGGGGTGCTTCTTAACCAAGACAACGGGGAGTGCCATCGCCAAGGCCAGCATAGCTGATAGCCAGATCGATCCCGCCCATACCAACTTCCCCTGCATCGTCAATTTCCTCATCATCGAAGTAGGTCCCCCATCCACCGTTTCTCTCTTGTTTCTCACCCATGCCTGTCTTAAGTCTATGAGAGAAGCGCAATTGATAGAACCCTAAAACCCTTGTTTCGAGAGGGGAAAAAGGAAAGGCCGCCCCGTCGCGGAGCGGCCATGCTTCCTATAGTTTACGCCCAGGTTGGCTGGATGGCGAGCAGTCCGGGGATCTCCACTTCTTCTTCCTCGGCTTTACCGCTCGAGAGGCTAATCTCCGCACCCAAGCTGCGCAGTTGACCGGCTATATTGACATAGCCTCTGTCCACATGGTGTACGCCGGTAATTTCCGTCGTGCCGTCGGCTGCGAGCGCCGCCAAGATAAGCGCGGCTCCTGCCCTCAAGTCTGTCGCGCATACCCGGGCGCCCTGAAGCTTAGCCGAGCCGGACAGAACAGCCGAACGGCCTTCAACCTGAATTGTGGCGTTCATCTGGCGGAATTGTTCCACGTGCATAAACCGGTTTTCAAATACCGTCTCGGTGACGATGCTCGTTCCTTCGGCTGTGAGCAGCAACGCCATCATCTGCGACTGCATATCGGTGGGAAACCCGGGATGCGGCAATGTCTTTACATCGACAGCCCTGATTTTCTTGCCCCGCGCATCAACCCTAATGCCGCCGTCGTCATCGTCAATATCGATTCCCATTTCACGCATCTTAGAGATCACCGGCCGAACATGATCCGCGATCGCTCCGTCGATCCACAACTCGCTTCCGGTGATCGCCGCAGCGATCATATATGTACCTGCTTCTATCCGGTCAGGGATGACCGTATGTTCCGCTCCGCAAAGCTTATCCGTCCCGTCAATCCGAATCATGCCGGTGCCTGCTCCGCGAATACGCGCGCCCATCGCATTCAGGTAATTGGCCAAGTCGACGATTTCCGGTTCCTTGGCGGCGTTGTCGATAATGGTTGTCCCTTCAGCCAACGTTGCCGCCATCATAATATTTTCCGTGGCGCCGACACTGGCAACGTCCAAGTAAATTTTCGCGCCTTGCAACCGACCATCGACGTGAGCGACAATCGCCCCTTGTCCTAATTCGATATGTGCGCCCATCGCTTCGAAGCCTTTGAGATGCTGGTCGATTGGCCTTGTCCCAATTGCGCATCCGCCCGGCAGGGAAATTCTCGCCTTGCCGAAGCGCGCCAGCAGAGGACCCATTACAAGGAAGGAGGCCCGCATCATTCTTACTAATTCATAAGAGGGCTCACAACTGCTTACTTCCCCCGATACGATGCGTACGGTCTCGTTGACGTAGTCGACGTTTAGGCCGAGGTTTTGCAATACGCGAATCATGGTCAGCACATCATCCAGCGGCGGGGCCTCGCGAATCACGCTTGTGCCAACTGACCCTAAGATCGATGCCGCAATGATCGGCAAAACCGCATTTTTCGCTCCATGGATTTTCACTTTACCCGATAACTGTCTGCCGCCGCGGACGATTATTTTGTTCATCTTGATCCCTCCGCGCTTTGTATTTTCCTTCAATCTAATGGTGCCGTAGTGAAATTATCGAAGCGTTAAGAGCTTCCCGTATATTGTTCGCATGGATAATTGTTTTTAGAGCGGTTGTACTATCCATTGTTGACAATTTCAGACGATGTTATTCTTTAATGAAGCCATCGGGCAGAAGCTTGAACACATCCGTAATGTTTGAATTACACGGTTTTCCAGCCTGCAGACCACGTTAATGCCCAATTGAAATAATCAATAAAAAAACGTGAAAATTCATGTCCAAGAACAACCGCCAACACAATGCGCAACCAAATCGCTTGGGCGCTTCGCGGCCTTCGCAGAAACAAATCAAGGCGAAATTCCTGAAGGCACCACCAGGCCAGCATGATGCTAATCACCATTACCAAGAGAGGAAATATCCCATTCAGCGCCGCCATCGCAGAGGATTGGGCAAGAAAGTCCATCGTCTTCACATCCTATCCTATCGAATCCTACCGAGCCATCACCCGAGTCAACATAGTTACAAATTCCGCCCTGGTCGACGTTTGGTCGGGTTGGAAATTACCGTCTTCATAGCCGTCAATCCTTCCCGATTTTTTCAGGCTATTGAGAATTCCGTACGCCCAGTCTCCCGGCTTGATGTCGTTGAAGGGCGGATCCATGGCTGCGGTTGGCTTCATCTGCAAAATTCGGGCCATCATGGCCGCCATTTCACGTCGGGTGACCAACTGATCGGGTGCAAAGGAACGATCCGGGTAACCGTCCATGATCCCTCCGGATGCCACTTGGCTGATGACCGAATAACCCCAATACCCCGGCAACACGTCGGTAAAGCTTATTTTCTTCCCTTTACGCAGCGGTATGGCCTTGGCAATCAGCGCCGCGGCTTCCGCACGGGTAATCCCCTGGTCGGGGCGGAAGTAATAATCCCCATATCCGGAGATAATGTTCTGTTGGCTCAACTCGCTGATGGCCCCCGCAGCCCAATGGTCCGATATATCGGCAAATCCGTTCATCAAGGTTAGGGCTTGGATATTCACCGTATAGTTGGCATAAGGGAATGAACTGTCAGTCAAAAATCTGACGTAATAATCCCCGGCTTCCAGCAGGTGGGTGATCTGCCCATTCGTCCCGCCTTCCAACGCGGAAATCGATTCGACTATATGCAAATCCTGATCCATTAAAGCAAACGATATGCGTTGGTCCGCGGTTGTGTTATCTGCATCGATGCGGACAAGCCTCGTATTATCCAACGAAAACTTAAACCAGTCGATATCGCCGGGTTTGTTCAGCGAACCTTGGTAATCGTTGTCGAAACCTGCTGCAGTTGCCTGGAAAGGCTTGTCGTTCGGCTCATTCGGATCGACGGACTTCTCGGCAAACTCGGTGGACAACTCGTACTCGCCAATGACGGGATACATGTAATCTTTTACGTTGGCCACACGAATGTAATATTTCCCGGGCAATACTTCAATGACTGGAGAAACCTCGCTGGCTCCGTCCGCATTCCTGTCGATGAAAAGCGCTTTCTCCCCTTCTCTTTGGACTCGCAATACCAAATCCATTCGAGCCGTGTCCGTGTTCACCGAAATTCGCAGGCGGCCGGACTTGTCGACTTCTACAACATACCAATCCATGTCGTTTCGATGGTCGAACGTGCCTGTGATTTCCTGATTTCTTAACGGCAAATTATATGCCATATACTGCTCGTCATTGTTTTCAAAAGGATCACTGTATATCGTGAATTCAGCCAGCAAGCGATATGGCAGCCGTTGATCGGTTGCCAGATTGCCACCTTGAACCAGCAACTTGCTTATGCCTTTGGATACCGCGAAAGTTGACGATTCATCCGATTTGGTGTCAATAGCTTGTCCATTCGGATGATCGTCATCGTAAAACACCACCTGCAAGCTCTCTTGCCCCGTAAGTTCAGCAGGGGCTAAAGGCTCGAGCTGCAGAGTGACCGTCCCATCGTATATCGGTTCGATGATGTACCAATCCTGATCGGCGGAGCCGGCGAGCTCAGCCGTGATCTCTTTGCCTAACGGAAGCGGCTTGGCATCGGATACTTGGTCGTTCGGCTCGTGAAAATCTTCTTTGTAATCTGCCTGCAAGGCTCGATCGGCGCGTAGCAACCCGTAGCCGGTATAAGCATCCCATAGCGGTGGATCCAAATCCTCTGCCGATTGGCGGATTAAGTTGCGGATCTGGTACGCGTGCCAATCCGGATGGAGACTCCAGGCGAGTGCACACACCGCCGCGACCTGAGGAGCGGCCATGGAGGTGCCGTCTTTGTACTCGTAGCCGCCGTTCGAAGACGTGGTGAAGACGTCCCACGGTGCAACAACATCCAATTCCGATCCGAAATTGGAGCGGCTGTCCACAATTTTCTCTGCGGTCGCTCCACCAACAGCCAGCACCGTCGGATAAGCGGCTGGGTATTTTACGGCATTGCCTTCATTGCCGGCGGCTGCGACCAACAGCACGTCATGTTCTTCTGCATATTGAACGATTTCACTTAAATAAGGAGTATATTTATTCAGACCCAGAGACAATACGACAATCTTTGCGCCATGGTCGACAGCATAACGGATCCCTTGGCCGAGATTCGCCTCATTGCCAGTCCCATCCGCTTCCAGCGCCTTGATCGGCATCACCTTCGCTTGCCATAGCAACCCGGCAACACCCATATCGTTATTTCCGAGGGCGGCGATAATTCCCGCTACGTTGGTGCCATGCCCGTTGTCGTCTTGGGGCGGCAGCTTCGGATTCAGCAGATTGTACCCCGGCACCAAATTATTGGCAAGCTCCGGGTGTTTCAAATCCACCCCCGTATCGACAAGTGCGATCGTTACGGAAGCATTGCCGCGCGCCACTTCCCAGGCATCTTCTGCGCCAATTAATTTCAGATACGATTGTTTGACATATAGTGGATCATTGGGGAGATAAGAAACGGTTACTTGGTGGTTTGATTGAATATAGTCGACGGCAGGCGAGTTTCTCCATTGCTCGAGCCATTCCGAAGCCTGTTGTCCATTCTTTGGTCTGGCTATGACAATGTGTTGGTCGGGAATCCGTTGCAGAACCTCGCTAGTTTGGAAGAAGGCCGCCGTTGGTTCATCAACCTTCCAATGAACAATCCAGTCTGAATGAGATGCCGACGATTCAGCGGATGCGGTTTCAGCGTATGCCTGTGAGGCGGGCCAAGAGGAAATACAGCAACTGAAAAGTAAGAAGAGGACAGCGGCCATCATACTTGTTGTACAAAACCTGATCATCGCCTGATAATCCTTTAGCTTTTTATTAAATGCCCATGAGTCTGTCCGATTTGCAAACTTTCCTACATAAACAGACGTTACTCCGTCGGAAAGACTCCTTGAACGTAATTCTATCTTACCTGTCCCTATGTAGCAACCCATCAAAGCAGCCGAACCGGATGGAAAAAAGATGAAGCGCCTGCGGCGCAAGGCACAATGGCCCAAAGTCCCACAGGCGCTTTCTCTCAAGTCTGATCAGCGTCGCGTATTGGATCAATACAGAATAAACAAGTCATGCTGTAAACTGAATATACTTTCGATGAAGCTGGTCACGGTTTGCGGGAAAATCCCCAACAGGACGGTGGCGATTGCGCATACCCAGATACTGATGCCGAGCGGCGTTGGGATCACAACCTGTTTGCCGGACTCGTCGCTCTTCATGAACATATACCGGATCACCCGGAAGTAATAGAAGAAGGAGACGACGCTAGTACCGATCATAATGGCTGCCAGCCAATAATACTGCCCGGCCAGAG
>JAJFMO010000534.1 GCA_020697475.1 Paenibacillaceae bacterium
ACATGACAGGTGAAGCTTACGGTCAATTTGCTTACTATTACGACCGACTGATGGCGGATCATCCATATGATGAATGGATCCGTTACGTCAAATGGTGCTGGGACGCCTATGGAAAGCCGGAAACGGTCGTCGATTTGGGCTGCGGTACCGGAACGCTTGCGCTGATGCTGGCGAAGCGCGGCTGTCGGGTGATGGGCATCGACGCCTCGGAAGATATGCTGGCGATCGCGCAATCGAAGCAAGATCGCTCGGTTGGGCGGGATCGGACGGAAGTGGATAAGAGCGAAGGTGCGGGCGGTGGCGAAGACGGCAAGTTCGGCGGCGCGGATGGCGACAGAGGCGATAGGGCCTTCAAGGGCGACAGCCTGGACGGGTTGGACGGTAGCCTTAGCGACATGTATGGCAGCGTCCAATGGCTGCAGCAAGATATGCGCGAGTGGGAATTGCCCGAGCCCGTCGATTGCGTTGTCTCTTTCTGCGATTGCCTCAACTATTTGCTGGAGGAAGAAGACGTCGTCAGCATGTTCGCCCGCACTTTCCAAGGCTTGAAGCCGGGCGGTCTGTTCCTGTTCGACGTGCACACGCCGTTCCAGCTGGAGGCATATTCGGCGAATGAGCCGTTCGTGCTCGACGAGGACGATATCGCTTATATCTGGACGTGCGATTATGATCCAGACCGGAGGCAGATCGAACACGAATTGACGATATTCGTGCAAGAGCAGCTTGGGCGGACGGGTGGCGCACCGCTGTTTCGCCGTATCGAGGAGACGCATGTGCAACGCGCGTACCCGTTGGATTGGCTGAAGCAGGAGTTGGCCCGAGCGGGATTCGGCGGCATCGGCTGCTTCGCCGACTTCACGCGCGAGCCCGTCGACGAGCGGGCGGGCCGGGCCTTTTTTGCGGCGCGCAAGTTGTGATGCCGTCTATTGTAACGATTCCCAGCGACGTTATTTGCGACAAAATACGGTGTGCTTCATTTTAACGACTGCCAAGTGCGTTATTTTTGATTTTTACGCCAAATTTGCCTCGAAACAGTGAAATAGCGTTGCACACAATCGTTAGAATCTGAGAACGGGCAAAACAGCGCGAATAGCGTCGCTCACAATCGTTGGAATCGGGAAGAGGCGGGGAGGCGGCCCGTTGGGAGATGCACAACCTTCGGGGTCGCCAGTCGAGCGCCACATGCAAACTCCGTTAAGTGCTGCCTCCCGCGTCACCTGTTAAGCATCACCTGAAGCGCGCCGAATATTTATCACCGTCAAACGCCGCCTTGACAATACCCACTTCGATTCCATATAATTATAGGAATTATTTTAATTTCATCGATCTGAAGGCAATGACAAGGAGCAGTAGTTCTGCTTGACTCTCGCAGAGAGCCGGTGGTGGGGATGCGACACGGAAGGTGGCAGACCCGAAGGTGCAAACCGGCAGAGGAAACGGAACGAACTCGCCTTGGAGCCAGCAGGTGAACCGGAAAGCGTAACGAAGGAACGGTGCGAACCCCGGAACGGAACGTTCCAGGTAGCTAACATCGACTCCACAGTCGCCTCCGCCAGCCGAATCGTCCTCCCCGCGTTAAGGGGCATGAAGTGAACGCATGGCCTCAATCGGCGAAGATCCGTCGAACCAAGCCGGCGTTAATCAGGGTGGTACCGTGGGAATTCGAACTCTCATCCCTAGCGTGAGCTAGAGGTGGGAGTTTTTTGCATTTACAGGATTTATACGTTCCGGAGCCCTAAGCAAAGCTCCACCTTGTGGGGTTACATTTCGCATTATGGAGAAAACAGGAGAGATGATCAATGAGCACAGAATCGACCGTTCAGCAAGGGTATAACCCCGGGGTAATTGAGCCGAAATGGCAAGCCTACTGGGATCGTCACAAAAGCTTCAAAGTGTTGGAGGATTCGGGCAATCCGAAATTTTACGCGCTCGACATGTTCCCGTATCCGTCGGGGGCGGGGCTGCACGTAGGCCACCCGGAAGGGTACACGGCGACAGACATCGTCTCGCGCTTCAAGCGGATGCGCGGCTACAACGTGCTGCACCCGATGGGCTGGGACGCATTCGGTTTGCCGGCCGAGCAGCACGCGCTTGATACAGGGCAACACCCGCGTGACATTACATTCAAAAACATCGACAACTTCCGTCGCCAAATCAAATCGCTCGGCTTCTCCTACGACTGGGATCGAGAGTTGAGTACGACCGACGCAGACTATTACAAGTGGACGCAATGGATTTTCGTCCAGCTTTACAACAAAGGTCTTGCCTACTTGGCAGAAGTACCCGTCAACTGGTGTCCGGCGCTCGGGACGGTGCTGGCCAACGAAGAAGTGATCGACGGAAAGAGCGAGCGCGGAGGTCATCCGGTCGTTCGCAAGCCGATGAGGCAGTGGATTTTGAAAATTACAGCGTACGCCGAGCGGTTGCTGGAAGACCTGGAAGAGCTCGATTGGCCCGAGAGCATCAAGGACATGCAGCGCAACTGGATCGGCAAGTCGCAAGGGGCGGAAGTGACCTTTGCAATCGACGGATTGTCGGATCAGGTCATCACCGTCTTCACCACGCGGCCCGACACGTTGTTCGGCGCCACATATTGCGTACTCGCTCCGGAGCACGAGTTGGTGACGCAGCTGACGACTCCGGCTCAAGCCTCGTCAGTAGAAGCGTACAAAGACAAAGCCGCCCGTAAGAGCGACCTTGAGCGTACTGATTTGAACACAGAAAAAACCGGAGTATTCACCGGCTCCTACGCGATCAACCCGGTCAACGGCGCCAAGGTGCCAATTTGGATCGCCGACTACGTGCTGGCAGGCTACGGCACCGGCGCGATCATGGCGGTGCCGGGACACGACCAGCGCGACTGGGAGTTCGCCAAGCAGTTCGATCTGCCGATCATCGAGGTGGTGCAAGGCGGCGATATAAGCCAAGAGGCGTATGCGGGAGACGGCGTACACGTCAATTCGAGCATCCTCGACGGCTTGCGCAACGAGCAGGCGATCGCCACGATGATCGCATGGCTGGAGCAGCATGGCAAAGGCAGCGGCAAAACGACCTATCGCCTGCGCGATTGGCTGTTCAGCCGCCAACGGTATTGGGGCGAGCCGATCCCGATCCTGCATTTGCAAGACGGCACGATGAAAACTGTCCCCGGCGACCAACT
>JAJFMO010000535.1 GCA_020697475.1 Paenibacillaceae bacterium
TAAATGAAACGTAAATTACAGATAGTGAAGTAATAATCAAAACACCACGAAGCTGCCGCGGCTGTGTACTACCGGTTAGTGAAACGTATGGGAAAACAAAAAGCCATTATGGCGGTCTCCCATTTACTTTTACGCATAATCTATGTTGTCCTGCGTGACAAAGTACCTTATCGGGAAATGGGTGCGAATTATTTGGTTCGCGAGAAAGAACAGTTGAGTACTGGATCCATAAGATAAACCAAATGGGATATAAGGTAGAACTCATAGATATGAAATGAAATCAGCGTAAAACCATTTTATGGTAAACTTCAAACCGGCTGATAAGGGATTTTCGCGGTCAATGGTGCGTTCGCGCTTTAAAGCAAGCAATCATTTTTCGTATAAAATGGGATTGCGGGCGGGAACAGTCCATTTGATTCTCGGTATTCCTTCGCTTGTCGGTTGCTCCAGGTTAACATAGGCTGTACGGCTTGAATTGAATGAAGTTCGGTCAATCGATAGATTCATCTCCACGACTCGTTCCCCATCGTGTCCGTTGCCAGGTATCGGAACCATATCGCAAAGAAAGATTTTTGGACTATCTTGTTGCCTGCCCGAACTTCATAGTCGCTCGCAATAACAATTATTCCAAACATGCGTTCTCCAGGTGAGATTTGCTCGTATTGAATTTTTAGACATTGGGTTTACTCTTCAGCATTCTCCTTATTTTAGAATTTCGTGGACAATTGGTGGACAACCCGCATTTTTGTGAGTATTATTGGAAGTAAAAAAACCCGCAAACCCTTGGAATGCGGGTGAATTTTTTTGGTGCCCACTTACATGGGCACCTCATGGGAGAGGAGAAACCGGATGAAGAGCTTCTGGGGAAACGTAAGCCTTCTCCGCGGTTGTCTACGACACGAGTTTTCGATGTCGATACTGTAAGGATTAACCGTTCTTCCGGTTTCTATACATCGTGGAACATTTTTTATGAAAATAATTGAAAATGTGATACGATGAACGGGAAAAAAGGCTGTATAGGGGAACGTATAAGTGAGAGTTATATCGGGCAAATTGCGGGGAACGCCGCTCAAGGCCGTACCTGGCAAAGGCACGCGGCCGACGACGGATAAAGTGAAAGAAGCGCTGTTCAGCATAATCGGCCCATACTTTGACGGAGGGATTGCGCTCGATTTGTTTGCCGGTACCGGCGGACTAGGCATTGAGGCGCTCAGCCGAGGGATGGATCGGGCGATATTCGTCGACCTGGA
This sequence comes from Paenibacillaceae bacterium, assembly GCA_020697475.1. GTDB lineage: Bacteria > Bacillota > Bacilli > Paenibacillales > NBRC-103111 > JAJFMO01. The sequence goes on from JAJFMO010000535.1 coordinate 1,251, forward strand.
ACCATCCAGCATCGAAGTCGTTCGCGACAACATTCGAACGTGCCGGCTGCAAGAGCAAACCGAAGTGTACCGCAACGATGCGGCCAGGGCGTTAAAGGCGCTTGGCAAGCGAGGGATCAGGCCCGACATCATTTTCATGGACCCGCCTTATCGCCTTGACATCGTCGGAAACTTGTCGCAGCTAATGTGTGAGCTGTCGCTTCCCGCTCCGAACGCTATTTTGGTTGCGGAACAGCCGGTCTCCCGGGAGCTGCCGGATAGATTGGGCGGGTTTCAGTGCCGTAAACGGGCGGAGTACGGGGATACCGCGATACATATTTATGATTTCCTGGAAATGATGAACTATGATCAACGAAAAGGGGAAGCCATGTGAACAAAGAAACCAATCCATTACACAGACACCCGTCCATCGCCGTGTACCCTGGAAGCTTTGATCCGGTGACGAAGGGCCACTTAGACATTATTCATCGTTCGGCTAAATTATTCGATCGGCTGATCGTCGCGGTTTCGCACAATTCAAGCAAAACACCTCTGTTTACAATGGACGAGCGCAAGCAATTGCTTCTTGGCGCGACTCGCGACCTGGACAATGTGGAGATCGACAGCTTTGACGGGCTGCTTGTCAACTATTTGCGCAAGCGCAACGCCCGCTTGATTATTCGCGGACTTCGAGCCATGACGGACTTCGAGTTCGAACTGCAGATGGCCTCCACGAATCGAAAATTAAGCGAGGAAGCGGAAACGTTCTTTATGTCTACGAGTCCGGAATATTCGTATTTGAGCTCCAGTATTGTGAAAGAAATCGCCAAGTATGCCGGCCCGGTCGGCGATTTGGTGCCGCCGGATGTGGAACAGGCGTTAAGGGCGAAGTTTCCGCAGGTTCAGTAAGCCGGACAAGATGGCCATGGCCGCCAATACAGCTGCCGCGACCCCGATGTTCATCGCCACGTAGGACGGCCAGTAGGGCCACAGCGACAATTGGCTGACGCCATGCCGGGCGATAGGCTGTGCCGAATCGGCCAAGCTAGGCAGCGCTTGGTTGAACAATCTTTGCAGCGGATTCCACAGCAGGAACGTCAAAGCGAATGAACTGGCGGCATGAATGACACGGCCGACGATGTAGTAGCGGATGCGCAGATCTGCAGCTGCGGCAAAGCTGTTCACTTGGAACAGCATGGATAAGCCGCTGAGCGCAAGACCGAAGCCGATCCAGGCACACATCCAGATTGCCGGCAACCCGCTTTGGCTGACCGTATAAGCGCCCAGATGGAGTTCGAGCAGCATATTCATGATGTAATCGGGCAACTGGTCGGCGGCACCGGATAACGAGATCATCCGCACCACGACGGAAAACATCATGATATATCCGCCGATCATCAACAAATTTTGAATGGCGAGAATGACCGAATCGCCTAGCAACTTGCCGAACGTACGGCCGTCTTCGCGTTTCGCCTGATTCATCGCCTGCGCGGCCCTCGCCAGCATGGAAAGGCGTCCGCCAGCCGGAGCTCCGGCTGGAACATGACTCGCATGCTCATCTTCCCGGCGCGAGCGGGCAATAAGGCGCAACGCCAAGCAAGCCGTTATATAGGCAATGTAATGAATGACGGCGTTCATCCATCCCCATGCCGCATGATTTAAAAACCCGACGCCGATGACGACCACGATCAATACCGGATTGCACAGATGGCTGGCCGACAGCAACAATTCGCCGTCGCGGCGGCTGATCAGGCCAAGCTTTCGCAGCTTGGCCGTCATTTCCGCCCCCGCCGGCATGCCGGCGGCCACTCCGACCGCCACGGCCGGTCCGCCGCAGCCGGGAAGGCCAAGCCAGCGCTTCATCAGCGGCTCCAGCAGCACTCCGATGCCATGCACCGTGCCGCTGCCTCTCATTAATTCTGTCAAGAT
>JAJFMO010000536.1 GCA_020697475.1 Paenibacillaceae bacterium
TCGATGAAGACGGAATTCGGAACCGACTACAAGTCTTTGAAGGGGAAAAATGTATACGGGATGTTCAAAAGCACCCCCAGCATCGGCCCCAAGCATACTCCCTATGATAACATCGTCAATTCCAAGCTGAATACGGTGGCGAATCAGTTGGTGAAAGGGATCGTCGACGTGGACGGCGCGTTGCTGCAGCTGCAAACCGATATCAATTCGGCGATCGACGAGGCTCGCGGCATTGCCAGCAACAGCCCGGATTCCGATACTTCGGAGGAATCCGAGTCTCAATAGATCACTCACGGACGTTGGGCAGATGTGCTGTCGATCGGAAGCGATCGGAAGCGATCGGCAACGCTGGCAACTGCTGGGCAATTTTCGCCATAGCTTCTATCAGTCTGTTATGCTAAAATATCATAGTAAAATGCCCAAAATACATAGATTAAGGATGTCGAATGCGAATGAACAGTGCTGTCATATTCATGTTTGGCGCGACCGGTGATCTGGCACGCCGCAAGCTGTACCCTGCGTTGTACAGCATGTATCAGGAAGGCAAGCTGTCCGAGCGCTTCGCGGTGATCGGGCTGGCTCGCAGACCGCGCACGAACGAGCAATTTCGCGACGATGTCCGCCGTTCGATCGACGAGTTTTCCCGCACTAAAGTATCGGACGAGCCCGGTTGGGCGCGTTTCGTAGAACGGTTCGAATACTTGTCGCTTGACAGCACGTCGTTACCTGGTTTTCAGGAGCTGCGGAAGATGGCCGACCGGTTGGATGAGAAATTTGATGTGGGCGGCAATCGGCTGTTTTACTTGGCGCTGGCGCCGGAATTGTTCGGCACGGTAGCCGTGAACTTGCGTGACGGAGGCTTGCTGGAGACGACGGGTTGGCACCGGCTGGTGATCGAGAAGCCGTTCGGCTACAACTTACCGTCGGCACAGCAGTTGAATAAGCAAATTACCGAAGTATTTGACGAGTCGGAAATTTTCCGCATTGACCATTACCTCGGCAAAGAAATGGTACAAAATATCGGCGTGATCCGTTCCGCCAACGCGTTGTTCGAACCGCTGTGGAACAACCGACATATCGCCAACATTCAGATTACGTTGAGTGAGACGGTCGGTGTCGAGGAGCGCGGCGGGTATTACGATCATTCCGGGGCGTTGCGGGATATGGGGCAGAACCATATGCTGCAAGTGCTGGCGATGCTCACCATGGAGCCGCCTTCGCGCATGCATCCGGAAGATATCCGCGATGAGAAGGTGAAGGTACTGCGTTCGCTGCGGCCTTATGCGAATGCGGAGGAAGTGGACAAGTACGTAGTGCGCGGGCAGTACGGGCCGGGCGAGTTGAAGGGTGCGGCGTTGCCGGGCTACCGCCAGGAAGAAAAAGTTGATCCAGAGTCGAAGACGGAGACGTATTTTGCCGCGAAGGTGCTCGTGGACAATTTCCGCTGGGCTGGGGTGCCGTTCTATATTCGTACGGGCAAGCGGCTTCCGGTGAAGACGACAGAGGTTGTCGTCGAGTTCAAGAACGTTCCGGACAACGTGTATTTGGCCGGCAAATATCGGTTGGAGCCGAATTTGCTTGTGTTCCGTATTCAGCCGCAAGAAGGCGTCTATTTGAAGATCAACGGACGGGAACCGGGTTCGGAGAGCTCGATTGTTCCGTTGTCGCTGGATCTTCACCCTAGCGGTGGGCACAGTACGCCGGAAGCGTATGAGCGTCTGCTGTATGACGCGGTGCGCGGGGATTCGACGTATTTCACCCGCTGGGATGAAGTGGCGTCGGCTTGGCAGTTTATCGACCGGATCGCTGAAGGCTGGTCGGGATCGGCGGCAAGCTTGCAGTCGTACCCGGCAGGCTCTTGGGGGCCGAAGGCGGCAGAGGAGCTGTTGGCAGAGGACGGCTTCAAGTGGTGGCCGGTGAACGGTCAGAACGCCGGCGAGCCGAAGTGGTGACGGGCGGCGCGATGAAAGTATACGATATTTCGATGACTGTGCGTCCGGGAATGCAGGTATGGGGCAACGTGCCCAAGAAGCAGCCGGAGCTCGTCAACCTGCACAATTACAGCAACGCGGAGAATTACGAGTCGCGTATCCTGATGGACGCCCACACCGGCACGCATCTCGATGCTCCGCTGCATATGCTGGAAGGCGGGGCGAAGATCGAGACGATTCCGTTGACGGAGACGGTCGGGAACGCCAGAGTGCTCGATTTGATTGGAGTTCGCGGCGAGATTGGGCGGGCGGAGTTGGAAGGGCTGGCCTTGCAGGCTGGCGAATGGATTTTATTGAAGACGCAAAATTCGTTTACGGAAAGTTTTGGCTGGGACTTTGTTTTTTTACGCGAAGATGGGGCACACTATTTAGTTGAACGCGGTGTGAAAGGTGTCGGCACGGACGGGCTCGGCATCGAGCGGTCTCAGCCGGGCTTTCCGACGCACAAGGCGTTGCTCGGCAATGGTATCCACATCGTGGAGGGGTTGCGGCTGGCGGACGTGCCGGCGGGCAATTACTTTATGGTGGTGGCGCCGCTGAAGCTTGAAGGCATCGAGGCCGCGCCGGCGCGCGCGCTGTTGATTGGCGGTTAGAGTGAGTTGGCCGGGTAGGCGATTGGCAAGGGGAATTTTGATGGGATTAGGGAGTCGGGTTCTTCGGAGCTCGACTTATGCCGTTTTATACCTCTGAAGGTTTTATAAGATCCGGGGCCCCCGCAAAGTACCTCAATAGCTTCGAAGTAAGACTCCACTTTGTGGGGTAAATACGAAAGGAAGAAATGTTGAATTCATGGGTAAACTGACGGTAAGTGAATTGAAGACGGAGGTCGCCAAGCGGCGTACGTTCGCGATTATTTCTCACCCTGACGCGGGGAAGACGACGCTCACGGAGAAGCTGCTGCTGTTCGGGGGCGCGATTCGTCTGGCGGGGACGGTCAAGGGACGCAAGGCAAGCCGGCATGCGACATCGGACTGGATGGAGATCGAGAAGCAGCGCGGGATTTCCGTGACGTCGAGTGTGATGCAGTTCGAGTATGGCGGGCACAAGGTGAACATTCTCGATACGCCGGGTCACCAGGACTTCAGCGAGGACACGTACCGGACGCTGACGGCGGCGGACAGTGCGGTGATGCTGATCGATTCGGCCAAGGGCGT
>JAJFMO010000537.1 GCA_020697475.1 Paenibacillaceae bacterium
ACGGCAAAAAAGCCGTTATCCTCATTGAATGAAGGCGAGAGGTTCCGCATAACGGCATATCGACCGTTATCGGCCACGATCCAACGGGAGAGGAGGGATTTAACGGCAAAAAAGCCGTTATCTCGGTTAATCACTGGAAAGTGTTCCGCATAACCCGAGGTACTCTAAGCAAAAGTCGGCCCTAAACCCCGCGAACGAGAGGAGCTGCGCGCTCCAAGGCCAAAAATGGCCTTAACCGCCGCGAACGAGCCGAGTTGCGCGCTCCAAGGCCAAAAATGGCCTTAACCGCCGCGAACGAGCGGAAATGCTCGTTCCAAGGCCGAAAATGGTCTTATCCACCGCGAACGAGAGGAGCTGCACGCTCCAAGGCCAAAAATGGCCTTAACCCGCCGCCGCGCCACCCACACCACAACTAACTAATATGTGTAGGAACCGGCCGATTCACGTCCGTCCGGAATTGGCTCGGAGAAATCCCTGTTTTTTTCTTGAAAAAATTGGAAAAATACTGAGAATCCGAAAATCCAAGCTGCATCGCGATCTCATTAATATGAAGCTGAGTGTCCTGCAGCATCAATTTGGCGGTTTCAATCTTTTTAGCCAGCACATATTGGTAAACCGGCAGGCTCATCTCTTTTTTGAAAATACGATTGATCTCCTTGAACGTAAGTCCGAAATGCCGAGACAGCTGCTTCGAGTCGAAATCGGCTTGAAACCGGCTGTCCAAGTAATGCTTGATCTCTGCACCTTGTTGGAATAAGAGACGTGTCTTCGGGCTTGCACATTCGACAGCTCGATCAAAATTCGATGATAAATAATCGGCAGCTCGTTATGCATGTCCAACGCGTCTTCAGTTTGCGCCAACCGAATCGCCTCCTGAAACAGCTCCCCGACCCGCCCGCCGGCATCCGGCACGATCACGCTGTTGAGCAACTTATATTTGTCGAGCATGGGCAAGGTCAACTCTCCGGTAATGTTAAACCAGATGTATTCCCACTGATCGCTACGACCCGGATCGGCCGTCACTTCATGATAATTTCCTCTGGGCAAAATGAAAACGTCACCTTGTTTCGCCGAGAATGTGTCCTTATTGACAGTCACATTTCCTTGGCCGGCCAGCACGCAAGCAATCACGGAAATTCTCGATCGCGGGCGAACGTTCCGATAATCCGGCAAACAATAATTGATCCCGACAAACGACACATTCACCGGCAACTCACTATCCCCATGTATTGGAAAATGATATATGGGCCCGTGTTTCATCTCCATCGTCTTACCCCCCGCCTTCATTCTACCATAACGATTTTGTATACTGAATATGGAAGAAGAAGCTTACGCTTACGAAGAACGCAATTCCCAGGGGAATTGCGAAACAGGAGGCCAAAAGAGAATGAATCATTTTAACGGACTCGGCATGGGTTTGGGCAATTTATCGCGCCTGTCGCATGCGCAGACGCGCTCAATCAGCGCGGAAAACTTCACCGGTGAGAAGGGTAAGGGAGGCATGGCGGTCGACGGATTCAGCGTCAAGCGGGCGGAAGGGCTGGGACAAGGGTGGAAAATTTCCCCCTGCGTGCAAATTCCGGGCAATTCGACCTTTACTCTTGCAGATATCGAAGGGCCGGGCGCGATTCAGCACATCTGGATGACGACCCGGGTCGGCAAATGGAGAAGTTTGATTTTGCGCGCTTATTGGGACGAGGAGCAGAACCCGTCGATCGAAACGCCGTATGGGGATTTCTTCTGCAACGGCTGGAATGAGCGCTGCAACGTTAATTCGCTGCCTGTGGCCGTGAATCCGGCGGGCGGATTCAATTCGTACTGGGAAATGCCGTTTCGCAAATCGGCCAAGCTGACGTTGGAGAATATCGGAGACGATCCCATCGTTCTCTACTATCAAATCACTTACACGTTGACGGAAGTGCCGGAGGACGCCGCTTATTTTCACGCCCAATGGAGAAGAAGCAATCCGCTTCTTTTTAAAGAGGTACATACGATAGTGGACGGAATTCAAGGGCACGGACATTACGTCGGGACTTACATCGCCTGGGGAGTCAACAATTGCGGTTGGTGGGGCGAGGGCGAGATCAAATTTTACATGGACGGGGATCGCGATTTTCCGACGATCTGCGGGACGGGGACGGAAGATTATTTCGGCGGGGCTTGGAACTTTGAGCATCCGAAAGGGGAGTATGGCGTCTATTCGACAGCTTTTCTCGGGTTGCCGCAAGTGATTCAGCCGGACGGCCTCTATCGCAGCCAGCAGCGGTTTGGAATGTATCGGTGGCACGTGATGGATCCGATTCGCTTCGAGCAGGACCTAAGGGTGACGATTCAAGCGCTGGGCTGGCGCAATCCAACGGATGCCGGACGGCGCTATTTGCCTCTCCAGGACGACATCGCTTCCGTGGCGTACTGGTACCAAGCTGAACCGCACACGCCCCATCCGACGATGCCGGACAAAGATTTCCTCGAAGTGATTTGATCCGGATTTGTCCCAATAATAGATCCCGTAGTGTGAATATCTTGGAAAAGTGCAAGTTTATCCGTGAAATCTCTAAAGACATCGGAGTCCAAGAATCGTTATACTGATTCACATTGGGAAGTTATATAATGGGGGGCTATGGAATGAAATCAAAACATTGGATTCGAAGTTTGTTAGCGGTCTCAATACTTTCTGCGATTTTGCTGGGTTGCTCGGCGAACGGCGGATCGAACTCGCAAGCAACCGACAAGGCGGACGGCGACGGCGGAACAAAACCTTCTATGAGCAATCCATTAGGATCTATTTCTTGGAAGAACGAGAAAGTAGTGATATTCAATTGGTCCGGGATGCAGGACGCCAAGTTTATACAAATCGTCGAGGATCCTCTCAAGAAGAAGTTCCCGGAGCTTGATCTGACTCATATCAACAATGGAAAAGGCTCGTCGCTCGATGAACTGATTGCTGCAGGCGAAGTTCCGGATATTATTTTCGGTGGGGCAAGAGCTGTTCCCGACTACGTTGAAACCCATTTCTCAGAGGATTTAAGCCCATGGGTGAAAAAGTACAACATGGATTTAAGCCGAATCGTTCCGGGTATGGTGGACTATTCCAAAAAGTATTCCAACGGCCAACTGATGGCTATGCCCTATTT
>JAJFMO010000538.1 GCA_020697475.1 Paenibacillaceae bacterium
AATCTCCTTGCCGCCCTGAGCATAATACTTCTGGATAAACTCGTCGTACTTATCCACCGTCCAGGTTCCCGTGACAATCTTGACGAAGTACTCGTCGAACAGCTTCGTCTCCAAATCAGGGTAGTCGATTTCTGCGGGCACCTTATTCCACATCGCATTCTTGATCAAATGATGGTTGACGACCTCGATACCGTCGCGCACCGGCTTGAGCGCCCAACGGCGATCGGTGACGACGATCATCCGGATCGGGTTGCTCCAGCCACGCGAGTACAAGTTGGAGTAGCCGACATTTTGCTTTATCGTATTGGTGGCTTTATCGTAAGTGAAGTCCTTGCCTGGGACACCGTACGTAATCATCTCCGCGCCATCCGAAGTCGCCTGCCAATTCAAATATTTGAACAATTTCTCCGGATCCGGCGCTTTCTTCGATATCGCCTTCAATGTGCCGGCGCCATTCGCCTCGGCATACCCTTGCTGCCCCTTCGGCCCTTTAGGCGCCTCGACTACTTCCACCGTAGCCTTCGGACTGGCTTTGTACAGCGCTTCGGCGGTATTCGCGCCGGTTGGGTCCGTCCAATAGCCGTTACCTTCCCAGAGGCCAGTAATCGAGTTGATCGCCTTCTCATCCAGTTGCTTTTTCTCCATAATTGGGAAATCTTTATCGATGATCCCTTCGCTGTACCATTGGCGAAGCGTCGTCAGCGCCTCTTTCATCTCCGGGAGAACGAACCCTTTCTTAATCATCCCGTCACGCTCAAACCAGAACGACGGCATGATGCCATACGCCCCGAACATGAAGTTGAACCCGGAATCTTTCGACGCGCCAAGGCCAATCGTATCGTTCTTCCCGTTCTTATCCGGATCTTGGGTGGCGAAAGCCTTCAGCACATCGTGGAGTTCATTCAGCGTGGTCGGTTTTTTCAAGTTGAGGTTTTTCAGCCAATCCGTGCGTACGTCCAATCCGTTAACGGTAGGGAAGTTGAACGGCTCCGGCCGCGTCCCCGTTGGAATGGCGTATATTTTACCGTTAAACGTTACTTGGTTCCAGTAGTCTTTCGGAATAATCTTCATCAAATCCGGCGTTTTCTTCAAATAATCGTCAAGCGGCAACAGCAAGCCTTGATCCACAAAGCGCGGAAGCGTAGCCGCATCAATGTCGAACAAATCCGGAAGTTGTCCCGAGGTCGCATACAGATTCAACTTGGTATTGTACTCATCTCCGCTGGCCAGTTCGGATTTGAAATCAAAGCCGGTAATTCCCAATTTGGCCACTGTATCCAGCACAATCGGCTTGGCTTCCCCGCCATCCGGAGGGAACTCCGGGGCGCCGAATTTTTTGTAAAACTTATAAGTGACGGTCTTGCCGTCCGACGCGCTCTTCCCGCTGTCTCCCGAAGATGTGGGGGAAGAACCCGCGCTTCCGCAGCCGGAAGCCGCAACAACTAACGAGAGAAGACCAATCGCAATCGGTAAACCGTGACGCCTTTTCATCTACCTTCAACCTCCCGAATTTATAACGACAGAATGCATAACCTGATTAAACTTTCACCGAGCCGAGCAAAGCCCCTTTGATAAAGTGCTTCTGCAAGAACGGATAAACCGCTAAAATCGGCACCAGCGAGACAAAAATGGTTGCGGCAATCACTGACTCTGTTGCCGAATCCGATGTCTGGCCGAGCTGTTCCGCGTCTGTTTGGCCCACAATGATCAGCCGCAACAATACAGGCAGCGTGGTTAAAGAGCGATCGTTCATGTAGATGAAGGCGTGGTAGAAATTGTTCCATAGACCGACCGCGATCCACAGCGCCAGTGTCGCCAATACCGGTTTACACAGCGGCAAGATAATGGTAAAGAAGATCCGAACCGGGTTCGCGCCGTCCATCATGGCCGATTCCTCGATTTCATCCGGCAAGGCGCGAATGAAACTCAGCATAATGATGACATTGAACGCCGAAATCAGGTGAAGCACGATCACAACCCAGATCGTATTGACAAGGAACAACTGTCTCATGACCAGATAAGTCGGAATCAAACCCCCATTAAAGATCAACGTGAAAACAATCATGAATAGAAAAAGGTTTTTAAAGGGCAACGTTCGTTTAGCCAACGGATAAGCCGTTGCCGAGGTGACCAGCAAACTGAGCAAAGTACCGGCGACCGTAATAAATATCGAGTTCATATACGCAGTCCAAATGAAATTCGTATGCATAATGTTGATATAGGCGTTCCACGTAAACTCTTGCGGCCATAAGTACAAGCCGCCCCTCAATGCCGCCTGCTTCGAGCTTAAGGACAACGACACTTCCCGCCATAGCGGATAAACCATGATCAACGACAGGAAAGAAAGAAATGACAAGTTAGCCGCATTAAATATTCGCGATGATAACGATGTGTTCATAGGCCCCTCACCATATCCCGTTCCCGGTCAACCGCTTGGAGATCCGGTTCGTAATCAGGAGCAAGACAAGCCCGATTACGGACTGGAACAAGCCGGCCGCCGTAGCAAACGCATAGCGTCCTTGCGAAATGCCTACACGATACACATAGGTATCCAACACATCGGAGACGTTGTAAACCATCGGATTATACAAGATGAAGATCTGGTCAAATCCGACATTCAAGATATGTCCCGTTCTCAAGATCAACAGAACGACAATCGTACCGACAATGGACGGGAGCGTAATATGGCGAACAAGCTGAAGGCGGCTGGCTCCATCGATTCTGCCTGCGTCGTAGAGCTCCGGATTTACGCCGGCAATCGCCGCCAAATAAATAATCGTTCCCCACCCGACTTCTTTCCATAGATCCGATAACACCAATAACCCCCGAAACTTGCTCGGGTCCATCATTGGGGAGGTCGCCATCCCGAAAAATTGCAGAATCACGCTGTCCGAGGAAAATAACGAAAACAAAATCCCCCCGATAACGATCCAGGAAACAAAGTGCGGGAAATAGACCATCGTCTGCACGATTCGTTTGAAGCCGGAATGAAATACTTCATTCAACAACAAGGCAAGAATAATCGGCGCAGGAAAATTCACGATCAACTTGTACAAGCTGATAATGATCGTATTCCGAAATGCCACCCAGAAGTCTGTTGTGCTGAACAAGGTATTGAACCATTTCAGGCCT
>JAJFMO010000539.1 GCA_020697475.1 Paenibacillaceae bacterium
TTTTGGATTTTGTCCTATTAAAAGTGGACATTGTAGGATGTAGTTAAGTCCTCGACAGAATGCACAAGATATAGATAGTAGACACCCGTTGCCCGCACATACAGACAATTCCGCTATCTAAACCGGAGTGCTCCTGCAATCCCGAGTGTCCCAACCCTTAAAGGACAACCGTCCAGCCATAATGGACATTCGGCCGCATTTGCCAGTATGGTAAGCAACACATTACCCAAAAGTTGCCAAAAGCTCATCGAATCGCATACAATCACCACATAACCTGCAGCCAACAACCGGCAACCTATAGCAATAGCTATCACGCTTCAGCCCATTACCGAAAGGAGCCGCCCCTATGTCCCAATCCCAATCCCAATCCCAGTCCCAATCCCACTTGCAGCCCAAATTCGTACGCGAATCGCGCTCCGTCAAATCCAGCCACGTGATGCCGCCTGACACCAACAACCACAACACCTTATTCGGCGGCAAACTGATGGCTTACATCGACGATATCGGCGCCGTCGCCGCCATGAAACATTCCCGCAGCCGGGTCGTAACCGCCTCGACCGATTCCATCGATTTTCTGCGCCCGATCAAAGTCGACTATGAAGTGTGCCTTGAAGCGTTCGTCACCTGGACACATCGCACCTCGATGGAAGTATTCGTCAAAGTCATTGCAGAGAATATGTTGACCGGTGAGCGCGACGTCTGTGCGACTTCCTTCTTAACTTATGTAGCGATCGATGACAACGGGATGCCGTCGGTAGTTCCCGGGGTCATACCGGAGAGTGAAGAGGAAATTTTTCTCAATAAAGAAGCGCCGCAGCGAGCGGAAGCCCGTCGCCACAGGCGCGTCAGCAGCCAGCAATTGGCTCAGCTATTCGGCATGAGGAAGCCTTGGGAGTAAGTCTAGTTATTACTTTTCTTCCGGCTTGGCGTCCGGCAAAGCGGCGAACCAAGCCTTCGACCTGACGATGATCGCCACGCTTGCCACAGCACTGATGACGAGCACCACTTCGACAAACCAGATCGGCAGCACTTTCACCTGATACAAAGCGACGAAGAAATCGACTCCGGCATGAAGCAAAATCGCATACAGCAAGAAAATGCCGCGCCCGCGGCGAATTCCATACAACACGACAATAGATAATGCGATGTGCAGCAACAAGGCTGGTACCCGCTCCCATCCTCCAAGCACATACATAAACCACGGCGTGTCGGTCAATTGGGTTTTCAGTTGATCCATCGTCGGACCCGACACCTGTCCGGAAAACAATTGATCCAGCTTGCCGCCGTTCAGCATGCGCGCGAACATTAATGACTGCACGCCGGCCACCATCCCGAGCAATAACGATTCGATCCCGCCGTGCCCAAGCCCAAGCGCAATCCCGTCCCGCCGCTCCCGGTTCCGCCGCAGCAACAAGCGGAATCCGAAATACCGTCCAACCTCCTCGAATATTCCCGCTGCCAGCGCTCCATACACTGCGAAGAAATAAGGCTGCTGAAGCATAATGGCGGTATACGAATTCCCCTTGAGCATATACAGATGCATCAACTTCTCCAGCACCTGCGAGAACAGGATGAACACCAGAATACCGGTCAGGAACGGCTTGATGCGAAAGCCATATTTTTGATAAAAATAGACGAACAACCCGAGCGGAACCAAGAATGCAATCGCAGCTTGTGCAATCATGCCGAATATCGCCGCCTGGCTAACCATGAACCGATCCCTCCTGTAACAAGTGCTTGTACGAGCTGTAGTCGATGTTATTTTTATCCAGGAAGGCTATAAGACTTCGATGATCCCGTTTGGGCGTCGCCAGAATATACCCCTTCAAGCAATGCTCGCGGGTCACCTCCGGCGCCTTCGCTTCCAGGGCGACTTGGCCGATCTTAGCGGCAATCGAATGGCGGGCGATATCGCGAAACGCCGTCGGAACAGGGGAAACCAGCTTATCCAGGAACGTCTTCGAATCTTCCGTCCACAGGTGGCGCGACGTTTCCACGTAATAATTTTGCCAATCCAACTTGGACTTTCCATCCGCCATCGGCAACACCTTGAAAAACTTGCGGAACATGAAGTACCCGCCCACCGACATCGCGAACACAAGCACACATACCCAAAACAATATAAACCACATGAACATGCCGTTCACGCTGCTCACCTCAAACCTTTCGTTAGCTTTTCCAATTATACCTTAATTATGGCTTTCTTGCGATAATCCTTGTACAATAGAGGCAAATCGTCGAAACGAGAGGTGTCCTTATCCATGTTGAAAATCGGTTCTCATGTTTCTTTTTCCGACAAAGGATTGCTCAATGCCGCCGAAGAGGCGGTGTCATACGGCTCCAGCACGTTCATGATTTACACCGGGGCTCCGCAGAATACGAGGCGCAAGCCGATCGAGGAGCAATATATTGAAGAAGGCCGCAAGAAGATGGACGAGCATGCCATCGGTGAGATCATCGTCCACGCGCCTTACATTATTAATCTGGGTTCGTATAAAAAGGATACGTTCGAGCTGGCCGTCCGTTTCCTGCAAGAAGAAATTCGCCGCACCGATTACATCGGGGTGCGCAATATTGTGCTGCATCCGGGGGCGTTCACCGATAAGGATGCGGAGTACGGCATCGCCCGGATCGCCGAAGGGCTGAACGAGGTGCTCGCCGGTACAGCAGAGACGAACGTCAACATCGCCTTGGAGACGATGGCCGGCAAAGGCTCGGAGATCGGCCGTACGTTCGAAGAGATCGCGGCGATCATGGACAAGGTCGAGGACAATCGGCGGCTGACAGTTTGCATGGATACGTGCCACATTCACGATGCCGGCTATGATGTCGTTGAGGATTTCGACGGGGTGCTGGAGAAGTTCGACCGGATCGTCGGGTTGGATCGGCTGGCGGTGCTGCACATGAACGACAGCAAAAATCCGCGCGGAGCGGCCAAAGACCGTCATGCTCCCGTTGGTTCGGGCTGGATCGGCTTCAAGGCGATGAATTATATTGCCAACCATAAGCAATTGGAGCATCTGCCGAAAATTCTCGAAACACCGTGGATCGGCAAAGAGGACAAGACCCAGCGGCCGATGTACGAGGCGGAGATCGCTTTGCTGAGCGGGAATGCGGGAACACGGTTC
>JAJFMO010000540.1 GCA_020697475.1 Paenibacillaceae bacterium
TTTCGGACGTATTCGGCGACGGTCATCCCGGTCAATATGTTGAACATCCGCTGGAAATGGAACGTCGACGAGCACGCCGCCCGGGCAATTTCCGTGATGTCCAGCTGCTCTTCCATGTTCCCCTCAATCAAATCCAGCGCATTCTTCATCCGTTGCAGCCATTCCAACCGCATCGCCTCCCTTAAGATCCATCGTACACCTACTCGGCGGACCGATCCTGACAATTTGTGCTTTTCGCGGACAGCAATGCCCTCTTCTCGCGCGCGCACTTCTCGTCCGATTATGCGGGATTTGTTACAATAGGGTCAAGCATAGAGCCGCGATACGGAAGGAGTCCCCCATGAAAATCGCTTTAGTCCAAATGAACTGTGAAAAGGCGGCGATCGACCGCAACCTTGACCTCATACACCAAACGATTGCGGATGCCCGTACGGAGGAAGCGGCCGTCGTCTGTTTTCCGGAAATGTGCCTGACCGGATATATTGACCCCGTTAAATTTCCGCAAGCTGTACTCGATCTCGATCATCAGGCAATAAAGCAGCTTGTAGAATCCAGCGGGACCCATTCGATTTGCGTCATTGCCGGATTTGTCGAGCGGAACCCAGAGGGCAAACCTTTCATAACCCAATTCGTGGCATCTCATGGAAAAATGTTGGGGGTATACCGGAAACGAACGATCAAGGAGGGAGAGGAAGAGTGGTTCGCACCGGGCGACGGCCGGCAGCCGATCTTTGACGTTGGCGGTGTCGCTTGCGGGCTGGCGATCTGCGCGGATATCGACGATCCGCAAATTTTTCGCGACAATGCGGCTCTCGGCGCCAAAATCGTATTCGAATGCGCCGCCCCCGGATTGTATGGGAGCCAGGCGACCCGCAACTGGGCGTCAGGCTATCGTTGGTGGAGAAGCAATTGCCTGGAGAAACTGGGCCAATATGCATCCGAACAGCGAATTCATATCACGGTGTCCACCCAAGCGGGGCGAACGATCGATGAGGACTTCCCGGGTGGGGGATACCTTTTTGACGATAAAGGGCGGTTGGTTGTGGAGACGGAAGACTGGCGTGATGGCGTGTTGTACGCGGACATGGAAGTTTGATCACAAGGAGGATTTGAGATGGACAAGACGATCGTGGAAAAGTTGAATTTGAACAAGTATGACAAAGCGGCGGTACTGAACATGCCTGAAGGCGAAAATTTGTTGGCAGGCTTGAAGCCGCATGACACGGAGCTGAAGGGCTCGGAGTATGACCTGATCTTCGCGTTTGTGCTGGATATGGGAGCGCTGCAGAACCTTATGAACCGGGTGATTGCGGACAACCTGTTGCAGCCTGGCGGTTATTTATACACGGCGTACCCGAAGAAAGGGAACAAAGTGTACCCGACGTTCATTCACCGGGATGAGCTGTTTGCGGGGCTGGGTGCTGACAAGGAAGGGTATGTCGGGACGAGCGGCATCAAGTTTGCACGGATGGTGGGGCTGGATGACGTATTTACCGTGGTCGGGTTCAAATCGGAGGCGAAATCGAAGGGGAAGAAGCCGGCTTCAGCCAAGCCGAGTCAGAAGGTCGGAGACTACGAAGGCAACATCGCCGACATTGAGGGCGATTTGCAGGACGCGCCGCAGACGTTGGCCTTCTTCCAATCGCTGACCCCCGGTTATCGCAAGGATTGGGCTCGCTATGTGTACAGCGCCGTGCAGGAAGAGACGAGGGTGAAGCGGCGTGAGGAAATGAAAGCGATCTTGGGCGCGGGGTACAAAAGCATTGAACTTTATCGCCGACGTGGGTCGGAGTAGTAGGGGGAGGGTGCGGGAAGAATGGGTCGACCGTTGTAACGGACACTGCGGTACCTTAGACGTTCATTTAAACAACTTTACCATTTTAACGGCCACCACTGCAGCTTAGAGCGGAAAAACTCGATGGAGTTTGCGAATTACCCGTTCTAAGCTGCAGCTATGTCCGCAAGAAATCCTCTTCTTCCTTATTGTTGCTTTAAGCTGCCCCCGTGGCCGTTACCGTTCTTGTCTGTGCACTTACCTGGTGCATTTTGCGAAATTAAAAGTTAGAACGAGCATTCGGGAGAACCCGTTTTCTGAAAACTTGAACAAACCGCATAAGCTCGGCAAATGCGAAATGGCGAACGTTCGTTTCCCGGGGTTTGACACTTTTTCGCCGCGACTGCTACCATCGAAGGGCGCGCGCAGGATATGAAAAAGGTGGTTTCCCGGTGAAGTTTCCCGAATGGTTCGTTTTTTTTATACGACAAATCGCACGCTCCAAGGCGGCATGCTTATGGATCACGCTGCTAACGGCGGCGGCTTCTTTATGCGGGGCGGCGGCTCCGCTCCTCGTCGGCCGCCTGATCGATGCGGTAACGCTTCACGGCGGCGATGAGTTAGCGGAGACTGCCGTAACTTTATTGGCGGCGATGGCGGCGATGGAAGGCTGTGAAGCCGTTCGCGCGTATTTGTCTTCGAGAACGACGCTCCGCCTTACTTATCAGCTTGCGGAAGAAGCGCTGGCTGCCGTGTTTCGCACTTCAGCCACCTTTTTTACCGTGACGGAAAGAGGGCAATTGCTGCAAAGGTGCACGCAGGATACGAAAATCATTCAACGATTCAGCTTGTCTTCGCTGCCGAATTTTTTGCAGGAGTTGATCGTCGCTTGCACGGCGTTGGCGGTCATTGTCCGATGGAGCGGTGCGTTGGCCATGGTGTTGCTTGCCACATACGTCCTCCTGTTCATTCCTATTCATCTCTATGGGCGAAGACGCGGCTCAGCAAGAAAGCAGTTGGCCGATCAGGATGCTCGCTTACGGCAAGTTTTGATGGAGAGGCTTGAGTCGATCAAGCAGATCAAGCTGTTCGGCAACGAACGCCGGGAGTTCGAACAGGTGGCGGAGGAACAAGGCAGATGGGCGGATCTGAAGTTTCGGGTGGATATCGCGAACAGCGTTTACCAAACCTTTCCCCGGATTCCCGTTTCGTTCGCGCCGGCGGTCGTCTTTCTGTTTGCCGGTTGGCAGATGCTCCATGGGGAGTTGTCGATCGGACAGCTTGTCGCGATATTGGCTTATGTTCCGGCTTTGAACGCTCCGGTACGCTCCTTCTTCGGACTGTACGCGGAGT
>JAJFMO010000541.1 GCA_020697475.1 Paenibacillaceae bacterium
CTGCTTCGCGCAGGTTCTGATGGGGACCTTTTCCCTTTCCATACGGCGGTGAGCAAAGTTCCGGGTTGGAAGACGACAGCGCGGACCGATGAATTTTACTACACGGAACAGGTTGGCGATTATCTTATTGCCTTCTTCTCCGATCACGCAGCAGCGGACGGGCAGTGGCATACGACGAACGGCGACGTGCGCGGCGAACGGGACTTGTACCCTTACAGTAAGGAAGCTTATCAGAATGTGTCAAAAATGTTGGCGGCAACCGATCTGCCGGTCATCACGGTGAGCCACTACGCCCTGGAGGGCGGGAATCGGGCCTCGCAGTTGCTGAGCCAGATCCTCCCCCTTCCCAATCAGGCGAAAATTCATTTCCACGGGCATGCGCACATCGGCGATTCCAAGTGGGCCGGCGAGCGTTGCCACCAAAAAATTTCCTGGGTCAATCATCAGAACGTCCCCCAAGTTAACGTCTCATCGTTGGAAAATCGGCGGGGCAGCTCGATTCGCTCCGTGTTTCTGGAGATGTATGACGACCGCAGCCTTGGCATATTCTTTCGTGATCACAAAGAGCAGCGATGGAGCGAAATGTTTATGGTTTAACCCTCTGCAGGCGCAGCGCGTTCAGCACGACCGACACCGAGCTGAGCGCCATCGCCGCACCGGCGATCCAAGGGGCGAGCAGCCCGACCGCCGCAATCGGTATCCCCAGCGTATTGTAGCCGAGCGCCCAAAACAAATTTTGTTTGATGTTCGCCATCGTCTTCTTGCTCATCTCCATCGCGTCCGCGATTCCATTCAAGTCTCCCCGCATCAATGTCACGTCCGCCGCTTCCATCGCCACGTCCGTGCCGGTGCCGATTGCGATCCCGACGTCCGCCGTCGCCAGCGCCGGTGCGTCGTTGATGCCGTCGCCGACCATCGCCACTACGCGTCCTTCTGCCTGCAGCTTCTTCACCTCCGCTGCTTTGCCTTCCGGCAGCACTTCAGCCAGCACACGCTCGATGCCCACTTGCTCAGCGATTGCCTCAGCAGTCCGCCGGTTGTCGCCGGTGATCATCGCCACTTCGATACCCATTCGCCGCAAACGCTGAACCGCTTCACGCGATGTGTCTTTCACCGTGTCGGCAACTGCCACCACTCCCGCGAACCGGCCATCCACGGCGATCAGCATAGCTGTCTTGCCTGAAGATTCGAACTCATCCATCCAACCGTCGGCCTCGCCGAAATCAACTCCATCTTGCTCAAGCAGCTTGCGTGTCCCCACCGCAACGGCCCGCCCTGCGCCTACCGCGCGGATTCCGTAACCCGGAATCGCCTCAAACTGTTCTGTCTGCCCGACAGCCACGCCTTTGCCGATAATCCCCGCCACGATTGCTTCTGCAAGCGGATGCTCGGAATTCCGCTCCGCCGCAGCCACCAGACCGAGCACTTCGCTCTCGTCCCATCCGCCGGCGATTCGCACATCCGTCAATTCCGGCTTGCCCTTCGTAATCGTGCCGGTCTTGTCTAGCACGATTGTCTGAATGCGATGAGCGCTCTCCAGGTGCTCTCCACCTTTGAACAAAATCCCGAATTCCGCCGCACGGCCGGAACCCGCCATAATCGAAGTCGGTGTCGCCAAGCCTAGCGCACACGGACAAGCGATAACGAGCACGGCGATCGCCTTCTCCAACGCCCCGGCAAAGTTGCCCGAGTCCACCGCGAAATAACATACCAGGAACGTAACGACCGCCACAGCGACGACAATCGGGACGAAAATCCCAGAAATGCGATCCGCCACCCGCTGAATCGGTGCTTTTGAGCCTTGTGCTTCCTCCACTACCTTGATGATTTGTGCCAGCGCTGTCTCCTTGCCCACTTTGGTCGCTCGTATGAGCAATCGGCCGTTGCTGTTCACCGTCGCACCGATGACCGGATCGCCGGCCTTCTTCTCCACCGGGACGCTTTCGCCTGTCAGCATCGACTCATCGACCGCCGACCCTCCTTCCTCGACTACTCCGTCGACAGGGATTTTCTCGCCGGGCTTCACCATTACCACGTCACCGACAAGCACCTGGTCGACCGCAACTTGCATTTCCTCACCGTCGCGAATCACAAGCGCCGTCTTCGCCTGCAAGCCCATCAGAGTCTTGATCGCTTCCGAGGTGCGGCCTTTGGCCAGCGCTTCGAACATTTTGCCAAGAATAATCAAAGTGATTAAAATAGCGCTTGTTTCGTAATACATCTCGGGGGTATGCATCGAGTTGCCCGCATACCACTGAAGCGTTAAGTACAAACTATAGAAATAAGCGGCCGACGTACCGAGCGCTACCAGGACGTCCATATTCGCGCTCTTGTTGCGCAGAGCCTTGAAAGCCCCGACGTAAAACTGCCGACCGATTACGAACTGTACCGGAGTCGCGAGGATCAGCTGCACCCAAGGATTCATCAGGATGTCCGGCAAATAAATCCACGATGTGAACGAAAAATGCGCCACCATCGCCCATAGAAGAGGGAACGAAAGGACGGCGGAGGCGATCAGCTTCCGCTTTTGCCGGGCGATCTCCTGCTGGCGATGCTCTTTCTGCCCAGCCGGGTCAGCCTTCAACTCCGCCTTATAGCCCAACTGTTCCACTTTGCCGATCAAATCCGCGAGAGTCGCCTCGGTTGACGAATATTGTACCCGGGCGCTTTCCAGCGCCAAGTTGACGTTCGCTTGCTTAACACCGGACATGCGGGATAAGCCTTTTTCAATCCGGTTCGCGCAGGCGGCGCACGTCATTCCTGTAATTTGCAAATCTGCTTGTTGTAGATCCCCTTGTTCCCCTTGCTTAAGTGCCGCTTGTTCCATGGGTCTCACACCCCCCTTTATTTCAATACCCCCATAGGGTATATTATTGGTTAAAAAAATTTGACTTGCTTCAAACCACGTCGTACCCTTGATCAACAATCGCCGCTTTAATCTGTTCCAAAGAAAGCTTTGCCGCATCGAAAGAAACATCCACCGAATGTGCTGCCAGATCGACTTTGCCGGTTGCCCCAAGATTTTTCAGAGCGCCTTCCACCGAATTCACACAATGTCCGCAAGACATTCCTTCTACTTTTAACGTCACATTTTGCATCAATATCGTCTCCTTAAGTCCCCACACTGTTCAACGCGGATTGCACGGCGGCAATCTGGTTCAACACGTCGTCGCAATACGTATCTTTCTCTATCAACCCTTTGATCCCGCGAATTTGCCCTTCGATGCGGTTCAACCGCGATACCAGGTTGGACTTGACCTTGTCCGAATGGTGGCTCTTGCGCTCGTGGGTATGGTCGCAATCTCCGGGATCGGCAGGCGTATTTTGCATTCGTTGAGTATGCTCCATTCCATCAACCTCCTCGAAAGCATCATACTATACCCCCATGGGGTATGTCAACACTCAGCATATCAAATGTAAATCGGCAAAATTCTGTTCGCTCCACCTCATTTGGAAAAAGCCCCGCAGAATGCGGAGCTGCTCGAAAATTCTTTACATCTCATCGGCGCTGGGGCCGTACAGTGCGGGAACGGGCACGTCAAGCATTCGCAGATAGACCGTCAGTTGTGCGCGATGATGTACCCAATGATTAAACAAGATGCTTCGGACCAATATATACCGAGGGGCCTCCAGCATTGTCGCGCCTTGGTTCGTTATTCTCACGGTTTCTTGAAGGCCTGCTTCACCCCATGCAATGAGCTTCGATTCGGCTACAGCCGTCTGCTGCTTAAGAGTCGTCAGTATCTCGTCAACCGATGTCGCCTCCGGCAGTGGGACAACCGGCACTTCGCGGATTCGTGCATCGAACAATTCCGCCACGCCTCCGATCATTCCCGCCGTATGAAGTGCGAGTTGCCCTAACGACATTGATTTCGCATGCGGCTTCCACGAAAAATGATCCGACGGCACCCGCTCCAACACTTTGCGAGTCATTTCCGCTTCCCGTCTAAATTCAGCGAGCAATAATTCGGATATATTCATCGAATCTCCTCCTCGTACTTTTCTTAAACTATATCAAACCGCCGCCAATTCTGTTTCTTCCGGATTGCTCGATTCGGTCGTAATGGCGGGAACTTGCTATGAAGGTGAGACGATGAGTATGTTGTTTGATGCGGTGTATTGGGGTTGGTTGGGGAGGCAGCAAGCGAGGAAGAAAACCAAGAAGCCTCGAACGCTATTTAAGATTCTGGGGCACATTTTCGATCAAATAGGTAAAATAGCGTCGCTCACGATCGTTAGAGTGCAACAGGGTGGGAGAACCGCAAAATAACGTCGCTGTCAATCGTTAGAATCGCAGCCGACCGTAAAGCAGCACACGATGCGTTGAGCACGTTCACGGCGCACGGCGCGCCTGAAACTCGCGCCAATGCACGGCAACACCTCTACCTGTCGCCCCCCATCGGAAGAACCACCTTAAACGTCGTACCTTGGTTCATTTTACTGACGATATGAATACTTCCACCATGATTATTGACGATATTGTGGCTGATCATCAT
>JAJFMO010000542.1 GCA_020697475.1 Paenibacillaceae bacterium
GACAGAGTTTGGGTCACGAGGAATCGCGTGATGATTCCCGTCCTTTATGGGGCGGGAATTTTTTTATTTTCATTGGAAGGAGAGGCCCTGGACGAATATGTCGGACTTTTCTACGTCAACATTTTGCGTCGAAATTCGCTCGGCGAACAGAGATTGGGGATGCCTGCCAATTCAGCGGTTTCCCCGATCGACAAGGAAGTGGTCAGCAGCAGCTGTTCCGCTTTTTTGATGCGCTTATGCAAAATATAGTCCTGTCCGCTTCAACCATTGATTCCGGCACGGCTCACTCCCCCTTTCATATCATTTTGAGCAAAATTCGATATGAACAGAGCAAACCGCAGAATAGGATATTGTGCTTAATATATATAAAATTGTGTTATTGGCGTATTTAATATTGGCAAAAATCATGTTAAAGCTTGGGCTAATACGGAAGGGGCGCAACTCGTTGCGATCGCTGATTTGAATGCTAAATTATGTGAAGAAGTCAAAGCGGAATTTCAAATCGGCGAATCGTATTTGGTGAGAATGTATCCGGGACCTGCAACCATTGTCAATCGCGAGGGGAAGAACGTTCTGGAAGCACCCCCGGTCCTCAATGCGAATCTTGGAGTGACTCACGATTTTTTGCAAGCGGTGCAGAGCGGTCAACGTCCGTGCGTGGATGGCGAACAAGGGATTCAACTGCACAAGATGCTCGATGCGATTGTTCAGTCGGCTAATGAAGGCCGCGAAATTCCGATTAATTAGAGCGAAATGTACGGGGAGGCGAGACGTATGGTGCAATCCGAGGACAGAAACATCCAAATCACAACCGATATCTCCTTTGCAGGAGCAGGAAGCCCGACACTGGCGCTGGACCTTTACGAGCCGGTGCCCCGCGGTGCCGCGCGCAGACCGGGAATCGTCGTGATTCATGGGGGAGGTTGGGCCCATGGGGACAAGGCACAACCCAACTTTGTCGGCATGGGAAAGTTTTTTGCCGGGAACGGGTTCGTGGCTGCCAGCATCAATTATCGTTTGAAGGGCGAAGCTCGCGCACCGGCGGCGCTCGAGGACTGCAAATGCGCTATTCGCTGGATGAAAGCGCATGCGGATCAGCTCGGCGTAGATACGGAGAAGATCGTCTTGATCGGCGCCTCCGCCGGAGGCCATCTGGCTTTGCTCGCGGGATTGTGCGGCGATCCCGAGTTTGACAAAGGGGAATGGGCGGAACAATCGAGCCGTGTGGCGGCGGCGATCGCCTTGTACCCGGTCACTGACGTGCAGGAGTTCTGGCTTCAAAGTCCGCGCGCAGCGAAGCTCGTCGAAGATTGGATCCCTGTGGATGGGTCCGACCGCCAGGAGTGGGCCCGCAGAATGTCGCCCATTGAGTATGCAAGCTCCGACTCGATCCCTGTGCTGCTGATTCATGGCGATGCGGACACGGGCGTGGTTCATTCTCAATCCGTCAAGTTGGTGGAGAAGCTAAGGGGGCTTTCCAGGTGGGTAAAGCTGTTGACCGTTCCCGGCGGCACTCATGGAAAGTGGCCAGAAGGGCCCATCAACTATGATCAATGGATCTGCGACGAACAACTCGAGTTTCTGAACATGCATGGATTGACTTAAATATTCACCGGCGTCATGATGAAAAATTAGACAAAGGATGCGATAAAACATGTTCAATAACATGTCAAAAAAATGGTTTATAGCTCCGGCGTTGCTTGCCTCATTGATGCTCTTTCTTTCCGGATGCGGAGGCGGGGGCGAAGAAACGGACAAAGGCGCGAAGGGAAGCGATACCGCAAGCAACGAGCCGGTGACGTTAACGATTTATCCTCAGACCGGTCTTTCGGATGCCCAGTTTCAAAACTATTTTGTCAATCCGATCAAACAAAAGTATCCGAACATTACCCTGCAGCTGTTGGATAAAACGATGGGCACACCGCAGCAACTGCTGGCTGCCGGCACGTTCCCCGACATCGTCGATGCGGGATACCAGTATACAGGCACCATGGTGCAAATGGAAGCGGCCGAAGATTTGACGGAGTACATCAAACGGAATCAAATCGATCTGAATCGATTCGAGCCAGCAGCCATCGACACGATCAAGGCTTATGGGAACGGCCAGTTGCTGGGTCTGCCTTTCAAGATGAATTTCGGCGTACTATACTATAATAAAGACTTGTTCGACAAGTTCGGCTTGCCTTACCCGAAAGACGGCATGAGTTGGGATGACGCCTTGGCGATTGCACGGAAAATGACGCGCTCCGAGGGAGGCGTGCAGTATATCGGACTGGATCCGGGCGCGCCGGACCGCATCAATTCGGCTTACCAATTGTCCTTTGTCGATCAAAAGACGAACAAAGCGCTGCTGGAAACGGACGGCTGGAAAAAAATATTGGGCATGATGCAGCAATATTATCAAATTCCCGGATTTGTCAACGGGAATACGACGACCTATGGCAAGAACGGCTTTGAGAAGGATCGGATACTGGCGATGCTGCCGGAGTGGAGCGATGTGTTAAACGATCTGGAAGGTATGCAAGCGAAGGGCAATCTGCTCAATTGGGATATGGTTACCATCCCCAACTTCTCTGATGCGATGGGAAAAGGAAGAGACCCGGGTGCGCACACTCTGTACATTTCCAAGTTAAGCAAGCACAAGCAGGAAGCGTTCAATGTCCTCGCCACCGTCACGACCGACCCGGTGCAACAAATTATCAATCGCTCGGGACAACTGACGATTCTGAAGAAGACCGACGAGTTCAAGCAGAACTTCGGCACCGATCTGCAAACGTTGAAGGGCAAAAATATAGCAGCGGTCTTCAAAATGACTCCGCCAACGATCAAGGCGCCCACGATTTACGACCAACAGACGTGGCCTTTGCTCACTCAAGCGGCTAAAGCGGTCGCTCTGCAACAGAAGGACGTCAACACCGCACTGCGGGATGCGAACGAAGCGGCGAATGCAGTGATCGAGGCGGCCAAGTAAGTTGTAAATCGACTGACGGAACATCGAATCATTACTCCAAGAATGGGGAAGTTTCCGTATGGAGAAGATCGAGGAAGGCAAGAGGCTGAATTTGGAAGTCGCTCTGACGTTCGGCCCAGGATTGGGACCGGTTCGGCTCGTCCCGGTAGTTGACTGAACGGTAACGAAAGAACAACGAAATCTATTGGAGGGAATCACTGTGAGCGATACGAAACCGAACATCTTATGGATATTTTCCGATCAACACAGAGCACACGCTTTAAGCTGTTATGGAGACGAAAATGTAGAAACCCCGAATCTGGATCGTTTGGCCAAGGAAGGAATCAGGTTTGAGAACGCCTATGCGAACACTCCGGTATGCACCCCGTTCAGAGCAAGCCTATATACCGGCAAATACATTACGAGCCACGGGGTCATCTGCTTGCAAAAACCGCTGCTGCCGGATCAAATCGTCTTG
>JAJFMO010000056.1 GCA_020697475.1 Paenibacillaceae bacterium
TGAACTCCAATCGGTAATTGCCGATTGGTGCGATCGGCATAAAAACCAACTGCCTTTCCAAAACTGGTCGCACCCCCGCGATTACCACCTGACACTCAATTTTTTGGGGGAGACAGCACCTGAAACAGGCGAACGAATTGGCACCGCATTGGCTGAAATTGCCGCATATTGCAATCCATTTTCCCTAAGACTGGGGAAAATCGGCTATTTCGGCGCATCCGCCTCTCCCAAGGTGCTGCATATGGATATCGAGGGGGACTTATCCGAAGCATCCCGTTTGCAAAAATCTGTCGAGGCAGCAGTCGAACCGCTCGGGTTCCCTAAAGAAACACGGCCGTTCCATCCCCATATCACTCTTGCCCGCAAATACATCGGGATCGGTCGGCTTTCCGCTGAAGATGCCTTCGCTCATGCGCCAGGATCGGATGGGGGTGACACGGTTAGGGAGTGGATTGTGCGGAATATTGTATTGTACCAAAGCCACCTCGGACGTAAGCCGATGTATGAAGCGATTAAAGTGATTCCGTTAAATCGCGAGAAGGAATAGCAAAACCTTCGCCATATAGATATGGATGTACAAGAGGCTTTTGCCGTTGCGGCAAGGCTTCTTTTTTTCCCACGAACAGGAGGACTCTGCGAATCTCTTATCGAATGGATAACAACGCATATTTCTTTATAGTAGGGGGGCAAGCCGCATGGCAACACAGGAAACAGATAATGAAACAAGAGTGTTGGTTTGCAACTATTCGTTTCATTCCAGGAAGGTGGTTGTTCAGGAAAGACGGGTTCTCAAATGTTATTTGATTCGGTTGCAGACAGAATCGACCTGCCGCATGCTGGTTAACGGAAAAATGGTTACGGTCGGGCCGAAAGACTTGTTGATGTTTAAACCCGGCGATTCTTACGAGTTGAGAATAGGCGAGAATAAACCGTTCCAGAGCGGTGATTATTTCGTGATTTGTTCAGGGAGTTGGATAGACGAGTGGTGGAAAAAGAAGGATAGGCCGCAATTGCAGCATCTAGACAATTCGGACCGGCTCCTGCCAATTTGGAAGGAGCTTGTGCTGCGGAAGAGGTCGGTCCTGGAGAACAACGATCCACTGTTGGATTATTTGCTGCGGTCATTATGCCTGTTAATCGATCAGACCTGCGAAGAATCGGAATCGGTCAACAAAAAAACGTATGTGGCTATTCGCATGAAACGATATATCAAAGATAATGCTCTGCAACCTTTGGAGTCCGGCAAGGTGGCCGACTATGTGAAACTGAGCGTCTCAAGAGCGATACATCTGTTCAAAGAGCATTACGGAAAAAGCATGACCCAGTATGTAAAGGAAGTTCGTCTGGATGACGCCGTCGGGAAGATGATATACAGCAATATGACACTGGAGGAAATCTCGCTTTCCTCCGGCTTTTCAAGCTACCCGTATTTCTATAAGGTGTTTACGAAGCATTACGGGGTTTCTCCCAGCCAATATCTGAAAAAATATCGCGATTGAGTCCAGTTATTTGTTAGCGACTTCGATAATCCATGTAGCAAAACTGACAATGTGGAACGGAGGGCGTCCATGCTAGTATGATTTCATACTACATTACAAATGGGGGATCAAGATGCTCGACTTACGCAAAGGAATGATTTATTCTGCATTAGCCTTGATGGTCTTGCTGTCAGGGTGCGGAAATAAGGATGCCGCATCCGGTGCCGGTGACCAGGCAGGCGGACAAGCGGCAGAGAAGCCGAAGATTGAAGTGAAGGAACCGGTTACGGTGAAGCTGGCCGTTGCTCCGAATTACCTGGATGAAAACCAGGTCAAACAGTTTATCTCGGATCCTGTCTCGAAGAAATACCCGAACATCACGATTCAAATTCTTCCTTTCGCTCCAAACCTGAAAAGCTTGCAAGATTTGGTTGCTCAAGGGGAACTCCCCGATCTGCTCATTACCTCGAGCAACATCATGGACCCGATGCGTACCGTCGGTTTCGCCACGAATATCGAACCGGATTTGAAAGCCGGTCAACTTGATTTAAGCCGGATTGATCAAGGCAGTCTGAAGGCTGTCCGCATGTCCAGCGGCGGCGAATATTTATCAGCCGTTCCATACAGCAGCAATTTCAGCGCCCTTTACTACAATAAAGATATTTTGGATAAATTCGGTGTGCCGTATCCTAAGGATGACATGACCTGGGACGATGCCACCGACTTGGCCAAGAAATTGACAAGACAGGATGGCGGAGTGCAATATCGCGGGCTTCATCCGGACTTCATTCATCGACCGGCCTCCCAGCTTGGTCTTGGGTTTGTCGATCCGAAGACACAGAAGGCCATCGTTAATAATGAGAAGTGGAAAAAAGTTTTCGAGATGGAACAGAAAATATTCAGTATTCCCGGCAATCCCTATGCACCAGGCGGGAGTGCGCTGAACATGTTCAGCAAAGACAAGACGTTGGCGATGTTCGCCACCATCAACCAGATGGACAAGCTTGCCGCCGTGACGGACCTGAAATGGGATATGGCCGGCTACCCGACATTCCCGGAAACGAAGGGGCGGGGAATTAATTACGATTTGCATGTGATGGCGATTACGGCGAACAGCAAGCATAAAGATGCGGCGACTCTCGTCATCTCGGTTCTGGTCTCTGACGAAGTGCAAGCGGATATTTCCCGCAACGGTCGAATTTCGGTGCTGAATAATGAGTCGATCAACAAACAGTTTGGACAGAACTTGACCTATCTGCAGGGAAAGCATGTCGAAGCCATATTTAAGGTGAAGCCTGCGGACAATTTCGCTCCGACCGAATATGACGGAACGGCCAGAGGGATTGTCAATGATGCAATATCAAGCATGGTGTTCAAGGACAACGTGGATATCAATACAGCCTTGAGGAAAGCCGACGAAGAAATCAATCAGCTGATCGAGACGGGCAGCTCCAAATAAGTAAAAAATACCGAACAGCTGCGTGCTGTCCTAAAGGAGGTGATGAACAAGAAAGTACAGAATCCAATCCGGAATTTGCCCCGGGTTAAAAAATTAAGGAGAGGATGACATTGATTACTCGTATTCTGTCTACCCTGATCATCGGTATCGCTTTATTCACGCTCGGAGCCATGCAGGCTGCGCCGGCATTCGCCAACATGACCGATCAATTCCAAAACCCCGTCAAACCGAACAAATCGGCCGACCCTTCGATTTACAGGGATTCGGACGGCACCTATTATTTCATGACCACATCGGGGAATATCAGTTTGTGGAAATCGAAATCGCTTTCAGGAATAGCGAGCGGGACGCGCCAAGTGGTGTGGAATCTTCCCTCCTCGGGCCCGAACAGCATGTCCCCATGGGCTCCCGAACTGCACAAGATCGATGGCAAATGGTACATCTATTACACCGCCACTTCCCCCGATCCCAGCGACCCTTCGCAACCCGACGCTGAGATGCGCAGAGTGTTTGTCATTGAGAATGACAACGAGGATCCGACCACAGGTACCTGGACCGATCGGGGTCAGGTGCAATATCCCGGCATCGATTTCAAATCAATTGACGGAACGGTGATGCAGCTTAATGGCGAATTGTATTTTTCGTGGGCGGGAAAGAATTATCAAAATACGGACGGCATGTCGCGCATTTATATCGCCAAGCTGAGCAATCCATGGACGATGAGCACACCGCCTGTGGAAATTTCCGAACCGACGTATGCTTGGGAGAAAGTGGGGAGCGGCGTGAATGAAGGTCCTCAATTTCTTCAAAGAAACGGGAAAATTTTTCTGACCTATTCCGCGAGCGGCTGTTGGACGGATGACTACAAGCTTGGAATGCTTACCGCATCGGCTTCCGCCAATTTGCTCAACCCGGCTTCCTGGACGAAGACTTCGACTCCCGTCTTTCAGAAGTCCACGGCTAATGGGGTATATGGACCGGGCCACAACAGCTTTGCGAGATCTCCGGACGATACGGAAGATTACCTGATTTACCATGCGAATCCGGCATCCGGACTGGGCTGCGGCGGTGATCGCGAATTGCATATTCAGAAATTCACCTGGAATACGGACGGCACGCCTAATTTCGGCGTACCTGCCGCGAGTTCCACTTTACTGGACGTTCCTTCCGGAGAACCGCTCAAGAAGCGGAAAGAAGCGGAGGATGCCACATTAAGCGGGGCGCAGGCGCTGACTACCGGCGTTTCCCACTACACAGGAACAGGTCTCGTCGAACTTAGCGCGGTCGGCGATTCGGTCACCTGGAGTGAGAATATGGGAGTCGCCGGGGCATACACCTTCGATTTCCGTTATGCCAGAGGAGCCTCCAATTCTACAGTAATGAAGCTGGTTGTGAACGGAACGGTCATCGACAGCAGCCTCGATTTTCCGTCCATAGACAGCTCCAATTGGTCGGAGTACGGAATCGTTCGGGCCCGGGCGAACCTGATTTCCGGAAGCAATTCCATCAAGCTGGTTTCGCAGGATAATAACCAGATCTATATGGACAGCATGACAATATACGGCAAGAGCTATGAAGACAACTTCGACGACGGCAATGCCAACGGCTGGACAACTTACGACGGCACATGGACGGTCAACTCAGGACACGAATATCAAGTCAGCGCGGGCAAAGGGGACAAAGCGATCGCCGATAACGTGTCGTATATTGATTTCAACTATGATGCCGATGTGACGGTCACCTCGGGAGGACGTAACGCCGGACTGCTGTTTAGGGCGGGCAATCTGGGCGTCGGCCGATGGGCGCAGACGGGCTATCTTGCCAATCTCGTCCCGGATGCAGATCAAGTGGTTCTAGTGAAGTTCGACGGAACCTCGTATACAAACCTGGACGTGGAAAGTCTGGCGATGAACACGGATCAGAAATACCATGTCAAGGTCATTACGGACGGCTCCAATATAAAAATATTGGTTGACGGTGAACTGATCATTAATTA
The DNA here is from genome assembly GCA_020697475.1 of Paenibacillaceae bacterium. GTDB lineage: Bacteria > Bacillota > Bacilli > Paenibacillales > NBRC-103111 > JAJFMO01. The sequence goes on from JAJFMO010000056.1 coordinate 4,934, forward strand.
TAACGACAGCACGTACAATCAAGGAAGCGTAGGCGTCAGGGCGGTAGATTCCGATGAAACCGGCGTTACGGCGAAGTTCGACAATGTGGAAATGATGAGATTTCGATGAAGGCGGTGACATGAATGATGAGGAACGAAAGATATAGTTGGGCCAAAAAAGTGACGATATCCGTCGCCTTGGCCGTCTCTCTCGGATGGGGGGTGTTTTCGGCGAATCCGGCTGAAGCTGCGGGAGAGAAACCGAATGTTGTGCTGATAGTAGTTGACGATATGGGCTACGGCGACACCACGATGACTTATCCGAATGCGCTGTGGGACACGCCCAACATCGATTCGATTGCCCAAGACGGGGTGTTGTTTGCGAATGGATATACCGCTTCGCCGGTATGCAGTCCGTCCAGAGCGGCGCTCCTGACCGGACAATACCCGGCAAGCTTCGGTGCAGACAGCAATGACTTGTCCAGAGAGCATCCCGGCAAGGTACCCGCTCAGACGATCGCATCTTTGCTTGCAGCCAAAGGGTATACTGCATCGATGGCCTCAGGCAAATGGGACCTTGCGGGCCGCTCGGGCAACTTTGCCGCCCCCGAGGATCAGGATCCTTATATGCCGATTGCCAGAGGATTTACGGATTTTTACGGCATTCCGGGCGGGATCAGCAGTTATTACAAGACAGATGGCACAGCGCCGGGCGGGGCTTGGTATCTGAATGGGAGCGGCGTTGCGACGCACGATTGCACTTCCAGCGGATGCAATATTGTCAGCAACTGGCCACGCGTTCTCAAGACATACGATGCAAGCGCATCCCCTTCCAAGTACGTCAAGATAACCGACGACAATGTCTATTTGACGGATGTGTTTTCCCGGGAGGCAGTTAATTTCATCGATAGCCACGGCAAAGATCAGGATGTCTATCCTGACCGAAGCCCGTTTTTCCTATATCTTTCCTACAACGCCACTCATGTGCCCTATCAAGCCCCGGATGAACATTACCAGAACATTCTTGACGACCCGAGCTTGTCCGGTCTTCCCGACAATCAGAAAATGTACTTGGCCATGATCGACGCGCTTGACGAACAGGTCGGCAGGGTACTGAACAAGCTGGATGCGATGAATATCAGCGATGAGACGATGGTGATTTTCGTTTCCGACAACGGACCGGCCGCGGCCGGCTCGGCGGGTGGATTGGCCGGAGGGAAGTATACTCTGCAAGAAGGCGGCATTCATATGCCGTTCGCAGTCAAATGGCCGAATAAATACACGAATCCGGGCATGGTATTCACTCCGCCGGTAAGCACTTTGGATGTTCTGTCCACGATTGCGGTTGCAGCCGGCTATAGTTTGGACAATCTAAAATCGTCCTACGGGCTGGATGGCGAGAATTTGACGCCGTATATCCTGGGAACGAGTACCGGCGATCCTCACGACGCCTTGTATTGGAGATATATCGACGATCATTCGAATAGCGACAAGTTTGCGGTGCGCAGCGGAAGTAACAAGTATTTAAAAACGTTCAATCAGGACGGCACCATCGACGAATCTCTCTACGATCTGCAAAACGACCTTGGGGAAACGACCAATCTCATCGCGGATCCTAGCAAGAGCGCTGTGCTCTCGGATTTGATCGGAAAATTGCACAGTTGGAACAAGTCGAATTCATTCAGCGCCAAATTCGGTGACGGGAGGGACTATGGATGGGTGAAGTTCGGCGGGACCTGGACATTGGATAACGACCAGTACAAAGCTGTAGGGAACAATGGAGCCAAGTCGGCGGCCGGAATCGCTTATTACGAGGATATGACTTACGAAGCCGATATTACGCCCACTCAGTCGGGCAAGGCTGGCCTGTTCTTCCGAGCTTCCGATTACGGAACCGGGGCATACGCTTTCCACGGATATCTGGCACAATTTGAGACCGGCAACGACCAACTCGAATTGATCCGAATGGACAACGGCTCGAAATTCACGATACAGACTGCCGGCAATATCCCGATCAGCCTGAACCAGACGTACCACATGAAAATCGTCGCCAGCGGATCGAATATCAAAGTTTACCTCGGCGATATGACAACCGCAAAAATCAATGTGAATGACAGCACGTACACCGGAGGCGGCATCGGTTTGCGGGTGACGGGACCGAACAGCCAGAATGACACGACCGTATTGTTCGACAACGTTTCTGCGCACGAATAAATTCGAAACGCCATTTCCGAAAGAGGATTCCTGATCAGGAATCCTCTTTTTCCTTGATTGTACCGGAACACAAAGGGGAGAGAATAAATACTCGAGAAAAGAACAGCGCAGCTTTTCCCCTAATCTGCAACCAAAACAAAGCTTCGGTGCCTGTTGACGGTTCATGCAGGGCAGTATAATAAACATCATGAAAACGTTTTACAGCAAAAGGGAGGGTTTACGGGAATGAAACGAAGAATTTCGCTCATCGCAACATGCTTATTGCTGACGTTCATGCTGGTCGCCACAGCTTGCAGCCAGTCCACGGATAACAACGCGGAAGGCACACCGGCTGGCAATGCGGGCAATGCCGATGCCGGTTCGCAAGAGCAGGTCACGATCAAGCTGTTTTCGTCGGCAGGCCAATTTACCAAAGGCAACTACGGCTACACCAAAGTCATGGACGACTTCATGAAGAAAAATCCGAACATCAAAGTCGAGATTTCGCAAGCTCACGGCAAGCAATGGACCGATACTTTCCTTGCGCTGGCATCCACGAACGAGCTTCCCGACGTCATCTCGGGGACAGGAATTACATTTGACCAGTATGTCGCCAACAAGTGGGTGCAACCGCTCACAGGGTTAGTCAGCGACAGTTTCCTCAAATCTTTCCCACCCAGTGCGTTCCAGGAAGGCATCAATCAGGTCGGCGGCAAAGTATATGCCATCCCGCGGGTGAACGGGAAAACCGGGTTCGAATTCCTGTACAACAAGGACATCATGCAGAAGGCGGGACTTGATCCGAACAAGCCGCCGGAAACGTGGGACGAACTGGAGCAGATGGCCAAGCAGGTGAAGGAGAAAACCGGGCTATATCCGCTAGGCTTCGGTTTCAAGGTCAAGTGGGGCTGGAACAGCGTCATCGCCTTGGCGCAAGCGATCCAACCGACCCTTGACATCACCGGCTTCGATTATAAGAAAGGCCAGTACGATTTCAACTCCCCGGCGGTCATCCAGGCGTTCCAGTTTATCCAGAAGCTGAACAGCGAAGGTTTGATCCATCCCGACTCCCTGACCTTGGGCGACGTCGACTTCGAAGGAACGTTCGCCAACAAGCAAGTCGCTTTCGGATTTGGGGACGCTCCGATGCCTCGGGTGTTCAAGGTCACGTACAAAGGTCTGAAAGACTATGGCATATCGACGATTCCTACACCGACCAAGGGAATGAAGTATCACGAACCGGCAAGCAGCGCAGCGGCGGACTTCTATGTTTCAGCTACGACCAAGCATCCGAAGGAAGCGGCCAAATTGATCGAATATCTCGGCTCCAACGAATATTTGACCGGCATGCTGCAGGACGACTTGTTGCCGGTACCGCTCACATCCTTAATGGACGACCCGAAAAACTTCACTGACGATAATTTGAAAAAAATGGTTCAGATCTATAAAGATACGGTAGTGGAAAGCCCGAACCCGGCCGTCAACCCGGGGGCGGTGCAGGCCAAGCAAGTCGAAGCGACGCTGCCTGCGCCTAAGCCGGATTGGTGGGAAGCGATGCAAGGCGCTTATCTCGGGCAGATTGACATCAAGCAAGCGATGACGCAAGTCACGGATGCCTACAACAAGCGATTCAACGATGCGATCAAGAAGGCTAAGGATGGCGGCGCCAATGTAACCCCGCAGATGTTCACCTTCCCGGATTGGGATGGGACGAAGGATTACAAAAAATAACACTGCCAATGCCCCTTCGCCAAGGAGGGGCATCCTTGTCAAAGGAGACATGCCGATGTCCACACACCTTAGAAAGCAGATGTTCTGGTGTTACCTGTTCATTCTGCCGCAACTGCTGATGTTTCTGTTATTTACGCTGTGGCCTATCGTAGCCAGCTACTACTTCGCCTTCTTCAATTGGAACGGCATCGGCTGGCCGAAGGATTTTGTCGGTTGGGCTAATTTCAAAGAGACGTTGTTCGACCCATATTTCTGGAACGCCTTCAAGCACAGCTTCATCTATGCGGTGGCGCTGGTCGTCATCGTCGTACCCACAGCGCTGATTGTCGCGATCCTCCTGAATAGCCCACGGCTGAAAGGCGGAGTCTTCTTCCGCACGATGGTGTTCATGCCGATCGTACTGACCATGTCGATTATCGGGATCGTGATGTCCAACATTTTTTCCACTCAAGGATTTCTCAATAAAATGCTGCTGACGCTGGGCCTGATCCACCAACCGGTAACCTGGCTGACGAACGGCAAACTGGCCATGATCGCGCTGATCGCTGTCGGGGTATGGAAAGGCTTCGGCATCAAAGTTATCTACTGGCTGGCCGGCTTGCAAACTTTGCCTTCGGAAGTATACGAAGCGGCCCGCATCGACGGTGCGAACCGGTGGCAAGAATTGCGCTACATCACGATTCCGCTGCTCATCCCGTTCTTCATCATCATAGTGTTTTTTCAGACGATCTGGGCGCTCAACGTGTTCGATCTAGTGAAGACGTTCACCAACGGCGGTCCTTTCTTCGCCACGGACGTCGTCCCGCTTTATATTTACCGCTACGCCTTCGAAATCCAGGGAGGGCTGCCGCGCATGGGATTTGCCTCAGCGGCCGGAATCATATACGGTATGGCGACGATGATCGTTTCTGCCGTATTGGGCACTCTGGTACGCAAATACGGGGGACAAAAAATCGGCCACTAGAGAGGAGCATCGTGGGATGGACTTGCAATCCGCACAATCTGCAACACCAACTGCCAAATCGACAACAACCGCATCCCCCGGATTCAGGCACACAAGTGGCCGCAACCGGTTCGGGAGCGCGATTCTTCACCTAATGTTTTTCATCTTTGTCGTCATCTGGGTTTATCCGTTTATATGGACCGTATCTGCGTCGCTGAAGACGAACATGGAAATCTTCTCAGGCTCAATCAGCCTGTTTCCCAAAGAGTTTCAATGGTCGATGCTCGCACCCGCTCATTGGCCGGAGTTTGCCAAGGTATGGCAATTCGTCAACTACAGCCATGCCTGGTATTTCGCCGATTTCAACCGTTTTCTCGTTAACACGTCGGTGTTCACCTTGGCTGTTGTAGCGATTGTCGTTTCGCTGTGTGCGATTACCGGTTACGCCTTGGGGCGCTACAGCTTCCCCGGCAAGAAAATATTCGTCGGCGTCATCACCGCGACGTTGTTCATACCGAACGGCTACACGATCATCCCCCTCTGGCAGTTGATCAATTTCCTCCATCTCAGCAAGTCGCTGTGGGGGCTGATTTTGGCGGAGGCCGGGGGGACACATGTGCTGTACATTTTCCTGTTCATGGCCTATTTTTACGGAATCCCTAAAGAACTTGAAGAATCGGCGAAAATGGACGGCTGCGGCTTCGTCCGCACCTTTGCGACAATCATGCTGCCCTTGGCCAAGCCGGTCATTGCCACGGCGGCGATCATGCAGTTCATCCACAGCTGGAACAGCTTCTTCATCCCGCTCGTCTTCACCGTGCATCGTCCGGACTTGCGCACGTTAGGCGTCGGCTTGTATAGCTTCGTTCAGGACCACAATTCCGATCTCGCGGGAATGGCGGCCGGGGCGACGATTTCGTTCATACCGATCATCCTCGTGTTCCTTTTCTTCCAAAGGTATTTTGTGGAAGGCGTTGCGGGGGCGGTCAAAGGTTGATACATTGGAGGCGGGGGGAGTGCCATGTACCGCATCTTTTTGGCGGAAGACGAGCCGTTGCTGCGGGAG
>JAJFMO010000543.1 GCA_020697475.1 Paenibacillaceae bacterium
AATTTATTTGCAACCGCGATTAACTGTGAGGGACGAACCGTTCATCGGGCGGATGCCAACGGCCAACTCTTGATCAGGTCGATCTCCGCTGCATCATAAGGTGTTCCGTCGGGGTGGAACAAATCATGCTGCCAAATGGCGGGAGGCGGAAACCCTTCTTTCGAGCTCCAGTGCAGCCAGGTTTGCGTCCGACCTTGCACGAGTCCCCAGACGTACCAGCCGATATTCTCCTGTGCAAATAGAGGAAGGACGGCAATCAAGGTGCTTCCCGATTGTCTGTGGAGACACTCGGTGCATAATGCCGGGCGGTCCAGCCTTCGGCACTCATCCAGGATAAAAGACAGATTGAGTCGGTTCGGCAACCCATAATAATGAAAGCTCAGTACATCCGACAATTCCAGCAGGCGTGACGACATCGCTTCGGAAATTCCGCCCCAAGGGCCTACAGTGAGCGGCTGATCGGGTTCGACTTCCCGAGCCCATGCGAAAGCCGCCTCTACCAAAGGCATCGTCTGATCCCCAAGATTGGAGTTGCCTGGCTCGTTGTATAGATCCCATACCAGAACGCGAGGATCCGTGGAGAATTGTCCAACGATGTCCTTGACATACCGCTCGAGAGGAGACCACTGATCCGAGCTTAAAGCCAACTCAAAGCCCGGACTTGGCGTCCAGCCGCTGTTATGAACGCCCGACACAGGTTCCGGCTGTTTGCCGACATACGGTTGCTTGCCGGAAAACGCGCAGTCATCGAATAGGACGAACATTGTAAGGATGCCGTGACCGGAAGCGATCTCCAAAAATTGCTTCATCCGGTGTATGTACCCTTCCCGGTCGGCTTCCCACACCACATATTGCAAAAATACGCGCGCCTGGTTCAACCCGGCTTGCTTCGCCCAACCAAGCTCCTTGTCGATGGTTTGCAGATCGAACGTATCCGCCTGCCACATTTCCGTTGAATTAACCGCCGTGCCGGTGACATAGTTGAATCCTCGAACCGGGCCAATGCCCTCGTACCAAGCTTTCGCTTTTTCTTTGCTCCATTTTTCATTGCTCATACTCTTGTACTTAACTCCTCTCACGAGTCGTTCATAAACAAGTTACATAAAGAATTATACCAGATTGAAAACGGCCGGTTGTGCTTTCTGGAATTGACGGAAAGCAAAATAATCCCGTGTTCTCGAGTGACTCTCCTGAGCAAACAACGGAATTGATTTTACAACGATCTCCGACATTCGGATACCCGGCAGGATCAGCCCCAGGCCTCCATTCGCATGTGTTTCTGCCTATAAGCCCGGGGAGTATCCACCTCCCGTAGTAGTATCTCAAGCTTATTTTCCGAACACCAACGGATTCAGCGGACTGTCCACCCAATCGCCGGGCTGTTTGCCTGGCATCCATTTTTTCAAATCATTCTCGCGAGCCTTCGAATCCGGTTCCAGGATGCGGGTACGGTCGGCAACATAGATGATCGTCATCACTTCGCGCATCGTTTCCGTCGGAGTGCCGGGGGCGCAGTGAAGCGTCCATCCGGCATGGAACGTCGCATCTCCCGCTCTCATCGCTCCGTAATTTACTTGCGGCAGCCCGCTGTTTTCGATATATTCGCCAAGCGTCTTGTGCGACTCGTCCGAAATGACCAGCTTACTGATAAATCCTCGATGATAGGACCCTGATACGAAAGTCATGGAGCCTACCTCTGCCGAAACATCGACGAGCGGCATCCACATGGTGATCGTATTCATCGTATCGAGCGGCCAATAAATTTGATCTTGGTGCCACGGTGTGTGTCCGCCGCCCGGTTCCTTGAACAAAGCCTGGTCATGGTAAATTCGGACTCCGTCCACCCCCATCAGATTTGCCGCGATTTGAGCAAATCGTCGTGCGAGTACAAAGCGGCGAACTTCCTCGTTGTGCTCCCAAATATTCGAGATTTGGATGAACGCCCTTCCGTAAGTACCCCTTTCCGATAACGGAACGGATTGGCTATTTTGCCGCTTTACCTCAGCTCCGATGACAGGACGAAATTCGTCAATCAAACGGGTGTCAGCCACATTGTTCAGTAGAATGTGCCCATCTTGCCGGTAGTTGCTCTTTTGTTCTTCCGTCAACCTATACTCCTCTTCCAGCAGTGAATTCACTTGGATATTACCGTTGTTCATTGCATACCCTCCACATTCGTAATAGTATCAAGATATATAAGCATCTTAATTCATTATGAAGTCAGTGTATTTAGAGGAAGGATAAATAAAAGTGGATAATCCCGTACAATATCCGTTAGAAAAAGGCATCGGTTACAGCAAGTTGTCCCCCAGCGTCCATTGGGCTCAGTATCATCGACGTGAACCAAGTATGAATTGGAGTCGGCGCATATACGATTTCGAGCTTTTGTATGTCAAAGAAGGAGAAATTGCCGCGTGCCTTGGCGAGCGACAATTTCGCGTAATCGCCGGGGAACTGTTGTATATCCCTTCCGGCGTTTATCATCGAATCACCATCCTATCCCAACCGGACGCCGCTTTCCTCGGCATCCACTTCGATTACTCCGATGAGCTGGAGATTGAAAAAGATGAACATATTATCGTAACGGAATCGTTCGTCGAACCGCTAAAATTTTGCCGCGAGCCGAGGGGCGAGCACTTCGAGCCGCTTTCTTCATCGCCGGTCATCGTCCCGCCGCCGCCAACCGTTTCTTTGCTGGAGAAAGTAATTGAAGAATTTACCCATCGCGATCCGGGTTATGAAGCGGCTTGTAAAAGCTTAATGCTTCAAATCCTGTTGCAAATTTGGCGAAGTCAAGCGGAAAAGAAAAAGGCTCCCCATCCGAAGTATGGGGAGCAGATGCTCAAGCTGTCTTCTCTAATAGAGAACCGTTTCCGGGAGAAATGGTCGTATAACGATTTGGCGAGAATGGCTAACCTTCACGAGGATTATGTAGCCAGACTGTTCAAAAACGCGGTCGGCATGCCGCCGAATAAATATTTGCAAACGATCCGCCATCGGGAAGCGAAACGGCTGCTAAGGGAAACCGACAAACCGGTGGAACCGTCGGCAAGGAAGTCGGTTACGACGACCCGCACTATTT
>JAJFMO010000544.1 GCA_020697475.1 Paenibacillaceae bacterium
GTGACGCGACTTTGGATTAAATTTGCTAAAAAATCAGGATGTTATCATCGACCTCGCCGAAAGAATGGAAGAATAGTTGGACTGCACATTGTCGTTATTGTGTATCATAACTGCTGCTTCTGGCAATGTAAAGAGGCTCAAAACAAAGGATATAGGCAAATGGAACTAATTTCCGGGATTTTTCAGAAGGTTTTTGGAAAAATCCGCTGTTTCTCTCCCGATAGCCCTGAATTTTATCTCTTTTCTAGCGGACGAGGCGAAATAATATCCATATCATTCTATTTATTCAAAACATATACGGATTATGACGGTGGTTGAATTCCGAATAACCGGCAAGCGTTCGCGGTCGTGATTTCGATCAATTCGTCGACGGAAACGCCCTTAATTTCAGCCGCTGCTTCGGCTACAAGACGGATGTACGACGATTCGTTGCGCTTGCCGCGATAAGGATGGGGAGCCAAATACGGCGCGTCGGTCTCCAGCAGTAGTCGGTCAAGCGGTACTTGGGCGAGCACTTCTTTGGGCTGCTTGGCGTTCTTGAAGGTGATCGGCCCGCCGAAGGAGATGTGGAAATTCATTCCCAAGCACAGCTTGGCCGTCTCCCAGCTGCCGGAGAAGCAATGCATGATTCCGCCGACTTCCGCTGCCTGCTCTTCTCTCAAGATATCGACGACGTCTTTGTGTGCGTCGCGGTTGTGGATGACGATCGGCATCCCCAGTTTGAGGGCAAGCCGTATTTGCTCGCGGAAGACGCGGGCCTGGGTGTCGCGCGGGCTCGTGTCCCAGTGGTAGTCGAGGCCGATCTCGCCGATCGCCACTACTTTGTCGCGGCGGCAAAGCTCCTCGATCCACGGCAAATCGTCGGGAGTCATGTCTTTGGCGTCCTGCGGGTGCCAGCCGACTGCGGCGTAAATAAAATCATATTGCTCAGTTAATTGCAGCGTGGTCGGGATTGTCTCGCGGTTGAAGCCGATGTTGACGATTCGCCCGACGCCTTCTTGCTTGGCTCGTGCGATCATATCGTCGCGATCGTTATCGTACTGGTCCGCATCCAGATGCGCGTGCGTATCGAAGATCATAGGTGAGCGTTACCTCCTGGTATTATCTGTTCCGCAACTCCGTGGAAAGAAATGTTCACGAGAAAAGGCAACCGTCGCCTTTTACCCCCACAAATTTCCACCCTTGCCCGAATCGTTTAATGAGATTCGAGGGCAGAAGCACCCCCTTATTGTAACGCTTCTTCGGGGAAAAATACCAATCGGTCGCCTTTGTGGATGCCGTTGATCGAGCGGATGATCTCGGATTTAACCGAGATTTCGGACAATTGATTTTTCGCATCGAGCAACAGGATCGGCAGCTTGACTTCGGCTTGGCCCGGGCTGTACACATCGTAAGGAAGCCCTTGCGGATCGTTGCGCTCCAAGTAATAATTCGGGTCCAAGCCGAGCTCGTCCAGGCGTTTCCGCAAAGCTTGCAGACGCAGCACATCCGCCTCCTCGCTGGGTGAATATTTGAACAGGCGGCGGTTCAGGAAACGGCTGCACAAGTCGGACAAGATCGGGTCCGGCTCGTCGCTCCACTGCATGAACAGCATCTGCATAAACGCTTCGTCAAGTTTCAAATAGTCAGATACGGACAACTCGCGCTTGAACAACTGGCGCATAGGCTCGATGAGGAAACCGAACGCATAGCCGTTCTCGTACAGTTCCCTGGCCCTGCGGAAAATGTTGAACAGCAAAATTTCCGCACTGCGAGTCACCGGATGAAAATACACTTGCCAATACATCTGGTACCGCGACATCAAATAATCTTCCACGGCATGCATTCCGCTTTCCTTGACGACGATATGCCCTTTGCTCGGACGCAGCACACGCAAAATCCGTTCCAGGTCGAACATTCCGTAGTTCACCCCGGTGAAATAGGCGTCCCTCAGCAAATAATCCATCCGGTCGGCATCCAACTGGCTGGAGATGAGGCTGACGACGATTTCGTTGGCATACGTCTTGTCGATGACTTGCGCAACTTTGTCGGGGAAATCGGGAGCCACGCCGCGCAGCACTTCGTTGATTCGCGTATCGCCCAAGACAATTCGGCAGGACCATTGTTCATGGTCCATATCGAACGCCCGCTCAATCGAGTGAGAGAACGGACCGTGGCCGACGTCGTGCAGCAGCGCCGCGCACAGGCATAGCAAGCGCTCACCCGAAGGCCAGTCCTCATAGCGATTGCGCTCGAACTGGGAAATGATTTTGCGGGTAATTTCATAGACGCCAAGCGAATGGGAGAAGCGGCTGTGTTCGGCGCCGTGAAACGTCAAGAACGATGTACCCAGCTGGCGGATTCTGCGCAGCCGTTGAAACTCGCGGGAGTTAATCAAATCCCAAATCACTTGATCCTGTACATAAATATATTTGTGAACGGGATCCTTAAACACTTTCTCTTCATTCAAACGCTTGTCCATGAAATAACGTCTCCTTGCGATGATTTTGATGATAAATGTCGGTTTATGTCGAATTATGTAGATATACGTCAGTTTGGTTCTTCCCTTATAATTCGCGGTATTTCCTACTATTTCAACGGTTTTTTACTATTTTTATAGATTTATATTGACTGTTTTGGGAATCGTTGGTATCATAGATTACAAGAAACGTGTCGAATTTTGGCGATTTAAGAGAGGAGAATTCAAGTGTTGAAATCTACCGGAATTGTGAGAAAAGTCGACGAGCTGGGACGGGTTGTCATTCCGATCGAATTGCGCAGAACGCTGGGTATCGGCGAGAAGGATGCTTTGGAAATTTATGTGGACGGCGAGCGGATTATGTTGAAGAAATACGAGCCTGCCTGCATCTTCTGCAGCAATGCCGAGAACGTTACGTATTTTAAGGGAAAAATTGTTTGCCAAGAATGTTTATCAGAAATGCCTTCACCTGTGACAAAATAGAAAAAATAAGTTATAATAGAGTTGTAGTTGCCACATAAGTTCATTCTAACCTTTTTTATAACTCCTCTTACCCCCTGTCCGAGCTTTATCGGTCGGGGGGTCTTTGTGTCATCAGTTGATTGTATACGTCACGCC
>JAJFMO010000057.1 GCA_020697475.1 Paenibacillaceae bacterium
TGACCCCAGGTTCGGGCACTCATACCGCGTTAATCCAGAATAAGCCGATTGTCAAAATGATCGATGCCGAAAACTCCGTCTATACGAAAATGGCGTATTTGGCCGTCTGCAAGCCGATCCGGGATGAGGCGGGCGAGGCGATCGGCGTCGTGTCCTGGGGCATCTCGACCAACCGCGTCAAGCTGTCTTCGATGTCCGAGGAGCTTTCGTCGATATCGCATGCTTTGCATGTTTCCTCCGGGGAATTCACCGGACATGCGCGGCAGTTGCTCGAGGCTAACCGCACATTGACCGGCCTCACGGCGAAGTTGAAGGAGCAAATGAACTTGATCGAGACGATGTCCTCGGTCGTGTCCAATATCTCTTCGCAATCTCATCTGCTCGGGTTAAACGCCTCGATCGAGGCGGCGCACGCCGGGGAGCATGGACGGGGATTTTCCGTGCTGGCGCAAGAGATTCGCAAGTTGGCGGTGGAATCGAACCAATCGATCACGGAAATTCGCGAACAAGTGGAGGCTGTGAACAACCAAATGCAAATTTTATCCAAACAGACGGAAAATTTGGGACGCATCTCCGAAGAACAAGCTGCGGGGGCGGAGCAATTGTCCGCAGGCTTGAATCGGGTCAACAAGCTGGCCGCGAGCTTAAGCGAATTAGCTAGTGAATCTTCCAAATTTCGTAACGAGTAAAGGGGCGATCGTATGAAACCGAATATCGTATTCATTTTGTCGGATGATCATGGGCCGTGGGCGATGGGGTGCGCAGGCAATCACGAAATCCGCACCCCGAATTTGGACCGTCTGGCGGCGGGCGGCATGCGCTTTGACAGCTTTTTCTGTGCTTCGCCGGTCTGCTCGCCTGCGCGGGCGTCGATTTTGACCGGGCGCATTCCGTCTCAGCATGGGGTGCTCGATTGGCTTTCCGGCGGCAACATGGGGGACGAGGCAGTTGAATTTTTACAAGGTATGACCGGGTATACGGATGTGCTGGCGGCGAACGGATACCGGTGCGGGTTGAGCGGCAAGTGGCATCTGGGGGACAGCATTCGCCCGCAGAAGAGCTTCACCCATTGGTTCGCGCATCAAAGTGGAGGCGGCCCGTATTATAACGCACCGATGATCCGGGACGGCAAGCCGTACAAGGAGAAGAAGTACGTCACCGAGGCGATCACCGATGAGGCGCTGGACGTGCTGGATAGTTGGGCAGCTGCGGACGAGCCTTTTTACTTAAGTGTTCATTACACGGCTCCCCACAGCCCTTGGATCAACAATCACCCGCAGGACATCATCGATTCTTATGACGATTGCCCGTTCGAGACGTGCCCGCAAACGGAGCCGCACCCGGAGTGCAACCAGTTGACGATCAATGTGAATAAAAATGTGCGTGAAAATCTGAAAGGTTACTTCGCGGCGGTGACGGCGATGGACGCGCAAATCGGGCGCATTCTGGACAAGATCGAGGCGCTTGGCATCGCTGACAACACGCTGGTGATTTACTTGAGCGACAATGGTTTCAGCTGCGGACAGCACGGCTTCTGGGGCAAAGGCAACGGGACGTTCCCGCTCAATATGTATGACCACTCGGTGAAGGTGCCGGCTATCTTCAGCCTTCCGGGGCGGATCCCCGCGGGTCAAGTATGCCGGGAACTGGTCAGCGCCTACGATATGTTTCCGACGCTGCTGGAGGTTGCCGGGGTCGATCATCCTTGCGCCGACGGGCTGCCCGGGACGAGCTTCCTGCCGCTGCTGGAAGGGCGCGATTCCGCAGGGCGAGAGAACGTCGTCGTGTTCGACGAGTACGGTCCGGTGCGGATGATTCGCAACAAGGAGTGGAAGTATGTGCGGCGCTATCCTTATGGGCCGAATGAGCTGTACGACCTGGTGAACGATCCGGGCGAGATGGCGAACTTGATCGGCATAGCGGAGCACAGCGAGGTGGAGCGGGCGATGAAGGCGGAGCTGGAGGGCTGGTTCCATCGGTACGTCGACCCTGCGCTGGACGGCACGCACGAGGCGGTGACGGGCCGGGGGCAGAATGCGCTGGCGGGACCGGCGGGCAATGGTGTGGAGGCGTTCAAGGAGGCAAAAGTTCGTGGAGAAGGATAGGAAGTTATCGGAGCAAGTTCATGAGCAACCGATGACTTACGACGAGTATGCCGCGATGCCGGATGATGAATTTGCGAAATATGAGCTGGTTGATGGAAAAATGGAACTGCTGGCGAGCGCGGGTACCAGACATCAGGCGTTGGTTTCGATATTGATCGTGTTGCTAACGGCGGATTGCCAAGAAGAATATGTTATTTTGCCTGACATAGACGTCATCTTCGAAAATCGCAACTCGCGCCGCCCGGATTTGGTTATGGTGCACCGCGACCGGCTGCATATATTGACTAAGCGCGGTGTCGAGGGATTGCCGGATTTGGTCGTGGAAATTTTGTCTCCATCGTCCGTGAGACGGGACAAAGTGTCAAAGGTGGAGACGTACGCCCGGTTCGGCGTCCCCGAATATTGGATCGTCGACATGGGCAACGAGGCGCTGGAGCAGTACATTTTGGCTGGGGACCAAGGTAAATACACTCTCCACAACATCTACGAAAGCGATGAAGCGGTACAATCGGACAAGCTGACGTGCGTATCGTTCACGATGAAAGAGTTGCTTGCTCGTTTGCCCGAGTTGCCGAACGAATAGGGCCGGCGAACACGCGATCTAAGGCCATAAATGGCCTTAAAGAGCCAAGGTGCACAGTGATCACGCGGTTTAAGGCCATAAATGGCCTTAAAGTCCAATTACCTACACCGCGAAAAATTGCACACGTACACATTCGTTTATGCTAAACTAGGGAGGTGTGCGCGGACGGGTTATTAAGGCGCCCGTTCGATAGAATCATGGGAGCTGGAGGGAGAAATCGAAGATGGGAAGACAAGTCAGAATCGGCATCATCGGCAGCGGCGGCATCGCCGGTGCTCACGTAAAACGCTATAAGCAAATGAAGGATGTGGATATCGTCGCTGTCGCGGACATCGTTCCGGGCAAGGCGGAGGAGTTTGTGGCCCAACAAGGGTTGCCCAATGCCCAAGCGTTCACCGATCATCGCAAACTGCTCGAACTCGATCTGGACGGGGTCAGCATCTGTACTCCGAATATTGCGCATCATTCCACGACGGTTGACGCACTGAATGCAGGCAAGAACGTTTTGGTGGAAAAGCCGCTGTCCATCACATTGGAACAAGCGATCGAGATGGTCGAGACGTCCAAAAAAACGGGTAAAATGCTGACGGTAGGGTTCCAACCCCGTTACGACCCCGGGATGAAAGAAATCAAACGGATCGTCCAATCCGGCGTTCTCGGTAAAGTATACTATGTGCAAACCGGCGGCGGGCGCAGAAGAGGGATGCCGAAGGGCACGTTCATCCGCAAAGATCTGGCAGGCGCCGGAGCGCTCGCTGATATCGGCTGCTACTCGCTGGACATGGCGCTGAACGCGCTTGGCTATCCGAAGCCGCTGACCGTATCGGCCTCGATGTCCAACTATTTCGGTACGAACCCGAAATACCATCCGGAGGCGGAGCGGTTCGATGTTGAAGACTTCGGGGTGGCGTTTATTCGCTTGGAAGGCGGTCTGACGCTTAACTTCAAGATCTCTTGGGCGATGCACATGGACTCGCTCGGACCCACGTTGTTCCTCGGCACCGACGCTGGTCTGAAAGTCGCGCCGGCTCCGAAAGCCAACCCGGTATATAACGGGGTATGGGACGGAGTTGTCGGTTCGATCAGCTTGTTCCACGATGTTGTGGGCAAGCAGACGGAGAGCCCGTTCCATGTGCAGTCGCACAATCTCGATATTTTCTATGAAAAAGTCCGCGATTTCGTCACCGCGATCCAGGAAGGCCGTCCGGCCCCGATCCCTGGCGAACAAATTTTGCGCAACCAGGCGATTATTGACGGCATGCTGCGTTCGGCGGCGACTGGGCGCGAAGTGGACATCCATATTCCGGAGGTGTAACGAATGGCGAATGCGCTGGGAGTACGTTTAAGCAATATTATTTCGAAAGAACCGGGTGATCTGGAGCAATGGTTGGTCTGGATCGCCGGCGCCGGCTTTGATGCGGTGGATGTCCCGGAGCTCACTGCCGAGATGAAAGCGAAGGTTGACTCGGCCAGGCTGTCCGTGGGAAGCTTCGACGTCGCAGGGGTTCGCGGATTGTTCAGCAAGGATGCGGCCAAGCGGCGCGACAACGTGGCGAACGTGATCGCCCAGATGAAGTCAGCGGCCGAGAGTGGGGGCAAAGTTTGCTTCATGTGCCTCGTGCCGGAAGAAGCGTCGATGCCGCGCAGCGAGTCGTTCGCCTTGTTCAAGGAAGTGTTTCCTGAGGTAACAGCTGCGGCGGAACAGCTCGGCTTAAAAATTGTGCTGGAAGGCTATCCCGGACCGGCTCCGTTCTATCCGACGCTTGGCTGCACTCCGGAGACGTTGCGGGCGATGTTCGCCGCCGTCCCTTCGAAGGCGCTCTGCGTAAACTACGATCCGTCGCACCTTATTCGGCTGGGCGTTGATTACATACGGTTTTTGCGCGAGTTCGCCGACCGCGTCGGCCACGTCCACGCCAAAGATTGCAAGATTCTCCAAGAGGATCTGTACTTGTATGGGCGGCAGAAGATGGCGCTTGGGGCTCCTCAGAAGTTTAGCGAAGGCCCGTGGCGCTATACGATCCCCGGCGAAGGGGACGCCGATTGGGCGAGCATTGCTTTCGAGCTGCAGAAGGCCGGCTACGAAGGGGCGATCTGCGTCGAGCTTGAAGATTGGCGCTATTCGGTAACGGCCGAGGACAAGCAGCGCGGCTTGAGCCATACGCTGGATCTTATGCGGCGGTATTTCCGGTAGGAGTCTGTCAGGCGGAGTAACGTTGGTCGTATGCAAATGCATGTTTACCGGACAGACTCCTAGATTATAGGTTGTGATTGCGCCGCCTGCAGCTTCTGCTGCCGGGCGGCGTTGCTTTGCCGGTACTTCAGAGGCGACATGCCGTAATGCTTGGTGAACGCCCGGGTGAACGAGAACAGGTCGGCGAAGCCGACGGAATCGGCCACATCGGAGACGGAGAACGTGGTGTCCTCCAGCAATTTGGCGCTTTTGACCATGCGGATTTGCTGCAAATATTGCTTCGGATTGACCCCTGTTCTCTCCGTGAATGTCCGCGTGAAATAGGATCGGTCGACGCCCAAGTAGTGCACGACGTCCTTGATCATGATGCCTTCCGGGTAATGCAGGCTCATATACTCCTTGCCGTGGCGGATCCAATCGGTTTGTTCAATGCGCGGCCGTGCCGGCTGGGTACGCTCCTGCAAGTAGTCGAACAACTCATACAACAGTCCGAGCAGCTTCAACCCGCTGTACGGGTGTTTGGCGGCGATCAGACCGCACATTCTCTCAAACAGCTCAAGGAGCGCTCCGGACACGACATTTTCCACCACAGGTTGAGCAGACAAGATGCCGATGTGCGCGATCAGCGCCTCGGCTTGTTTGCCTTTCATATCGATCCAGATCATTCGCAGCGGCTTGTCGGGGGTGGCGATTCGGTAGCGGTATTGAACGTCGGTCAGCATGAAGAACGCATCCCCTTGCCCCAGCGTCCATTCATTGTCCTCTTGCTCGAAGATCAAATTCCCCTCAAGGATAAAATGAACACAGCAATGCCGGGAAATTCTCGGTCCCACCTTGTAGTTGGGCTTGGCCGTCATCTTGCCGGTCTTAACCACCCAGATCTCAGCGTTCTTCTCCAGGTCGCCCGGCGAATGCAGCCAATGCTCGGCGAACTCGTGGTGATTCTCGCGCACAGCACAACCTCCATTCCACAAATTGATAAAAAACAAGTCACATTGGGACATATATGCCCAGCGGCGAAACTGGTATACTGGTAACCATATTGGCCGTGTGTTTCCGATACATACATCTTAATCTTTAGCCGGCCAACAAATCAACAATTTGTTAAACATTTTGATGGGGAGGAATCATGAAGATGGCAGTGAAAATCGGATTTATCGGTACGGGCGGCATCGCCAACAACCACCTGCGCAACTTGGCCAATATCGAAGGCGCGGAAGTGATCGCGTTTTGCGATTTGGTTCTGGAGCGTGCGGAAGAGGCGGCCAAGAGTTGGAACGATGCTCGAGCCTACAATAATGTGGACCAAATGCTGGACGATCGCAAGCTGGATGCCGTGTATCTCTGCTTGCCGCCGATGGCGCACGGGGAAGCGGAGCTCAAGGTAATCGAGCGGGGCATTCCGTTCCTGGTGGAGAAGCCGATCGGCTTGGACCGGGAAGTTCCTGACAACATTTTGAAAAAAATTAATGAGAAGAATTTGATGAACGCCGTCGGTTTCCAGTGGCGGTATCATCCGGCCGTGAAGCGGGCGCAAGAGATTCTGAAAGAAGCCGAAATCGGCATGGCGCTTGGCTACTGGCTGGGCGGCTTGCCGAAGACTCCGTGGTGGAGGGTGAAGCATCTGTCAGGCGGACAGTTCGTCGAGCAGACGATCCATATGACAGACACGTTGCGCTACTTGTGCGGCGAGGTGACGGAAGTGTACGCAGCCTACGGCAGCCGGATTCTGCATAAGCGCGTGGAGAATATGACGGCTCCGGATGTAGGTTCGGTGACGATGAAGCTGGCGAACGGCGGGGTCGCCACGATTTCCAACTCGTGTATTCTGCCGCAAGGAAGCGGATTGACGGGATTAAATATTTATACAGATCAAGGAACAATCGAAGTTCGCGGCAACGGCTTGCGCTTCCTGAAGGGCAAGAACGACGTGGAAGATTTGCCGATGAATGTGCAGGCGCACGCGCTGGAGGATGTGGAGTTTATTAAGGCGCTGCAAACCGGCGATCGCTCGTACATTTTGTCCGATTATGCAGATGCAATCAAGACGCATGAAATCGTCGTTGCGGCCAATGAGTCGGCGGAATCCGGCCAGCCGGTCAAGCTTAGAGCTTAGGGGGTAAGCGGAAATGAAATTTTCACTGTGCGGCGGCGCGTTCAAAGGGCTGGACGTGTACGCCCAATTGCGCAAGACGAAGGAGTATGGGTTTGACGGCATCGAATATTTGCGCTGGTGGACGATCGACGATTTGAAGGCGGCGCGGGCTGAGATCGAGAAGACGGGTGTCGTGATCAACGCGGTCGTGACGCAGTTTTTCAATCTCGTCGACGAGTCGAAGCGGAGCGAGTACCTCGATGCGATGAAGGTGACGATCGAGGCGTGTCAGACGCTCGGTACGAAGTCGATCATTACGCAGACGGGCAGCGAGATCGAAGGGTTGTCCCGCGAGAAGCACCGTGAGGCGATGATCGAGACGTTGAAGCAATGCGGCGGGTTGTTGGATGGCAGCGATATCGTGCTTGAGGTGGAGCCGCTGAACGGGCTCGTCAACCATCCCGGCCACTTCCTGCAGCGCTCGGACGAGTCGGTGATGGTGATCGACGCGGTCGACAGCGCGAATGTGAAGCTGGTGTTCGACGTGTATCATCAGCAGGTGACCGAAGGTAACGTTATCCGCAACGCGACGAATTACCTCAGCCGGATCAACCATTATCATATCGCCGACAATCCGGGACGCAAGCAGCCGGGGACGGGCGAGCTGAACTACGTCAACATCCTGCGGGCGATCAAGGAGACCGGCTTCAGCGGTTTCGTTGGCTTGGAGTGCGGCTACACGATCGATCCTGCCGAGGCATTGCAACAGTTCAAGGACGAGATTTTGGCGAAAATATAGTTGGGCAGTTGGCGCATCGGCGATCGGACCAAGTGTAGAAGTACCCTTGAAAGTCGTTGAATGCGACCTATGCAAATTGTAGTGCAAAAGTGCACCTGAGACGAGGCGGTTTTTGGAACCGCCCGTTGCAAGGTGCACTTTTGCTCTTGAATCGAGATCCGGCTGATTTTTTAAGTAACCTGGCGCAGTTTTACCTTTGAAATTTTCGTCGCAGCAAAAAAACCGCCGAACGGCGGTTTTTTTGCTGCACGGCGGTCTCATCGGTTTAGGATGGTGCAGCCGGTAATCGTAACGGCCATGAGAGACGCTTAGCCGCTTAAAAGCTGAAGTTTCGGGCGCTAACGGCCACCACGGAAGCTTAGCGCTCGATATGCGGCTGTTACCTAGCCATTTTTGCCTCTAAGCCCCGCTATGTCCGTTACAATTTGTGAATAGCGCCAAAAGTGTTTTAAGCTGCTGTAGTGGCCGTTACGGGAACACGCCGCACCTACAGCCGCACCTACAGCCTCACCCGCACCCACACCCACACCCGCACCCACACCCCACACCTGCACCCCACACCTGCACCGCACCCTCACCCGCACCGTACCCGCGACCACGCACCGGCGACACACCGGCGCTTAAAACTTCACCAACTGATCCACCTGCACCGGCAAGCCGGTACGAAGCGAAATATTGCCGGCAATCCCCGTCAGAATCGACATTGCTCCGTCGACGTGCGACGCCGCGCGGTTGAACTTGTCGTCGCTCGGCTTGTCGAAAATATCGCGCAGCAACACTGGGTCGCCCCCGCCGTGACCGCCTTCGCTTTCCTCGATCTCGACCTTGTACGGCGCGCCAAACATCGGATAAACGATGATCGTCTTCTGCTTGACCGCCCCTTCGTCAGACTGCTTGCCGCCCGAGTTGACGTACGATTTTTCCACCACTTTCACTTCAAGCCGCCCTTTGCTGCCGTTAAACACCACGTTGAACCCTTCCCACGGCAAGTACGCATTGAGCGAATACGTCATGATCGCCTTATTCTGGTACTTGACCATCACGCCCATCGTATCCTCGATGCTAATCCCATCGCCGAACACGCTCTGGTCACGCTGGTAGCCATCGTAGGCTTCATTGTTCAGATACAGATTGCGCAAACTATCGTTTTTTCTCAGATCGAGACCGAAATAATCTTTCTCAGCGACTTCGTTGTCTAGCGAACGCTGATAAAACTCCGTCACTCCGCGTTTTTCCGCATTTTCCCGGCCGTAGAAGTACAACCCGCCCATCGCAAATACCGTCTTCGGATGGCTGCCGAGCCAAAAATTCACCAAGTCGAAGTGATGCGTCGCCTTATGTACGAGCAATCCTCCGCTGTTGCGCTTGTCGCGGTGCCAGCGGCGGAAGTAATCCGCCCCATGCTCCGTATTCAGCAGCCACTCGAAATGCACGGAGTGAACGTCGCCGATCACGCCGTCCATAATCAACTCGCGCACTTTCGTGTTATGCGGAGCGTAGCGGTAATTGAACGTCACCCGCAAATTGCGGCCGGTCCGCTTGATCGCGTCAAGAATATCCTGGCACTTCTCCTCGTCAATGGTCATCGGCTTCTCGCTGATCACATCGCAACCGAGCTCCATCGCACGTATAATGTAGGTGTGGTGCGTGCGATCCATCGTGGTGACGATTACGTAATCCGGCTTCTCCTGCTTGATCATCTCCTCGAAATCGCTGGACAAATAGGTGCGAACTTCGTGATAACCGTATTTCTCCTGAAGCAGACGCTTCGTATACTCCATTCGACCCGGGTTGATATCGCAAATCGCGGTCAGCTCCGACGTCTCCTTGAATTGTGTGGCAATCGCGCTGTAGAAAAACCGCGCCCGGCCGCCTGTGCCGACTTGTACATATTTTTTCTTCGTTGCCATATGAATTGTGACCTCCAATGTTATAAAATCAACATATTGATCATACCTCATCGGGACCGCATTATCAGCATATAATCTTGCTTGATTTCGGTTTATTCATGCATATTTTGCTTTAACATCGATTTGGTCGAAAATGGAGCCGTGATACCGGGTGGAAGTTTATTTGGTAAGGCATGGGGAGTCTGAGCAGAATTCGGGGGCAACGGACGCGCGAGACAGCGCATTGTCTGGGTTCGGCGCACGGCAAGCGGAGGCGACGGGGCAGGCTCTGCAGGGGTGCGGCATCGAGCGCCTCTACTGCAGTTTGCAACAACGGGGGCTGCATACCGCAAGCTTGATCGGCCGACAGTTGGGGTTGCGTCCGCAAGGGTGGCTGGAGCTGTGCGAACGCGGCTATGGCATGACCGATCCAGGGCTGCCTCGGGCGCTGATACGGTCGCGCTACCCGAGCGTCGATCTGCCGGCTTCGGCGGACGTACACGGCTGGGCACGGCACTGGAAATCGGAGAGCATGGAGGCGCTGGCTCGGCGTATGGCGAAGGTGGCACGGCAGCTCGAGGCTTGGTCGGCTGCACCGGCGCCTGCTGCGATTGCCCTGGTCGTTCATTGGACTTCCTGCTCGATGCTGCTGCGCCTGCTGCTTGGGATTGTCGCCGACTCAGACGCTTGTTTCGCCCACAGTAATTGTGGAATCAGCTTGATCCATATTGCGGAAATTGGAGCGGTACTGCGCCGTTTGAACGACACCCGGCATCTGGCCAGTGCGGGTCTGCTCGTGGCTATCGAGGAGGCGACATGGTGAACAGATCGTTGAACAGCAAGATTGTGCAACTTAGCAAGCAAAACTTTGTGATATAAAGCCCGATGGCGTATCCGTTAATATGGAGTAAGGGGAATTATGGAAGCACCCCGTTCAGAATGAAAGGAGGTGTGAACATGTGCCCTTTATTCGGTTTAATTATGGTCGGAAATGTGCGGATGAGGGAATAATTTTGCATGCGTGCAAGATGAAGGCGTTTTTAAAATGGAACCTAGGTCTAAGGAGGAATCAATGATGATGACGATGAGAAAGCTAATTTCAATTCCTATTGTATGC
>JAJFMO010000545.1 GCA_020697475.1 Paenibacillaceae bacterium
CCGGAAACAGAAATTCTTGCATCAGCGGACGGGTCATCACATTGTTGCTCAACCGAACAGGTTCCTCGTCAGCCCATTTCAACAGCTGATCCCGAGTAAGTGACAGAATCTCTCTCCTATCCTGAAAATGATCCCCATCCCGCAGCAGCAACAGCCGTTCCTCACCAGCGTGGACAAACAAGTTAGCCTGGCCGGCTTGTACCTCGTGCTGCGGGGCTAGCCCAATCGCCTCCACCTTGTCGCGGCCGCGAATCAGTGCGGAATTCAGCGCCTCGTTGCGCTCGATCAACCGACGGAACATTGGAGCTTCGCATTCACGAAGCAACGCATCGTCGGAATCGAGCAGCACAAGACCGTCCTCGCCGAACAGCCAAGCCATGATACGGCCGAAGAATTCGACCAGCGTTGCGGACCGGTTCCCGATCTCCCGAAGCTGCTCCAGCAGGCCCGGCGTAAACTCGGTTGCCATCATCCCCTCGGCCAATTGCCCGATAGCTTGTTCCCACTCCCCAGCATCAATAGCCAACCGGCTGATCGAAGTGCGTGACGATTCCCGTGGATTCAGCTTGATCTTCTCGATCTGCTGCTCGCGAGTCAGTACGTAAGTGTGATTCGCTTCCTCATAATCGTGGTCCTCCCCGGCGATCCAAAAGATAGGCACGACCGGTTGGCCCAATGCGAGCTCTGCCTCGCGCGCCTCGCGAATAATCGTCACCGCTTTGTACAATACGAGCAGCGGCCCGGTAAACAGACCGGCTTGCTGCCCGCCAACCACAACAAGCGCATCCGAATCAGCCAATCGATTCACGTTGGCGAGCGCCTTTTCACTATTGCCCACACGGCGATTGAAACCCGCCAGCGCTTCAATCACGCCTTGGCGATCGGCTCTCGGCTGAGCGGATTCACTAAGCCATGCTGCGCGCCGCGCGCGCTCTTCTTCCGAACCGAATCGGAATTCGAACAACGGCTTTACCGCCGGATCGTCTTGCATATACAACTCGGCGAGAGACCGGGGGCGTGTCCAACTATATTGTACCAATTGCATGTCTAGTCCCTCTTCCTGTACTTATCTTAAGGCGTCAAGATTGCGGTTCGGCGGAATCGCGCAGATCGCTTTCTCCGGAGGAGTACAGCACTTTGTCGGCAGCATAAGACAATTCGCGGAACACATCGCTCTCTACTTGTGCCCTCAGCTGCGTCTTGGCCAGCACTTCCCCCTTGGAAGTGGCGACATATCTCGGAGGAAGACGGTTCAGCGCAATCGCGATAATGTCGTTCAACTCGTGTTCATTGCAAGCTTCCAATCTTGCTTGGTGGGATTGCAAATCTTTCAGGCACTGCCTGACGACGTCCTCCATCAAATTATGTACCGACACGCGATTTCACCTCCAGACCGCAGGCGACAATCTCGTTACATATCGCCCATATACTTGATGATCCCCAGTAACAGCAATAAAAAATATAACGGAGTCAGCATCAGGAACGCCACCCTCCGCAAAAAGCGAAAAATGCGAAACGGATCGACGGTTCCGTCCCGATCCTGCTGGAGCCAGCCGGCCAAGCCGGCGGCAATCAGCAGTACCGCCACCACGAGCCAGAACAAAAACGAAGACGTCAGCACTTGCCGTACCATGACATAGACCGAACCGATCAGCAAGAACACGGTAATGTCGACGGACAAGTTCGTCGCGTATTTTCTGTCTTTCATCATAAAGTAGGCGGCAAACCAAATCAAGACGAACGATGCGAAAGGCAGTATGGCAAGCATGGCGTAAATTTGCGCCAACCAGCCGGTCAGCAAGGACAAGAGCATTCACCACGTTTCGAGCATATTGGTAACCTTTTCGACAATTGTTCGCATTATCCTTCCTATTATTCCCTTGACTCTGCATAAATCTGTTATGTTAGATTATGTGACGCATCCTGTTGACGCCGATTTTCTCCCAAACCTATAATGGCACAATCAAGGGAGGAATTTCATATGAATTTGGAACAGTTGTCCAGCGGAATGGATACGATCTGGGTGATCTTGACGGCAGCGATGATTTTGCTGATGGAAGGCGGGTTCGCCCTGCTTGAGGCAGGATTCGTCAGGCAAAAAAACGCAGTCAGCATCATTATGAAAGTGTTCGTCGACATCACGTTTGGCGCTTTGGTATTTTATTTTCTCGGTTTTGCGCTCATGTTCGGACACGACCGGCTCGGGATGATCGGTACAAGCGGCTTTATGTTGACCGGCGATTTGTCCCACATTCCGTCCAACATTGCTCATGATACGTATTGGCTATTCCAATGCGCGTTCGTCATTGCCGTTATTTCGATCGTGTCCGGCGCGGTTGCCGAGCGCATCAACTTTAAGGCGTATATCCTTTATACGATTGCGATGACCGGCCTTATCTACCCCATTGCCGGCCATTGGGTGTGGAATGTCGGAGGCTGGCTCGGCCGTCTGGGCATGCTTGATTTCGCCGGTTCGGCTGTCATACACGCTCTGGGCGGTTTCTCCGCACTCGCCGCCGCCGTCTTCATCGGGCCGCGCTTCGGCAAATTCAATGAGCAAGGGAAGCCGAACATCGTGCCGCCTTCCAATTTGCCGCTCGCTTCCGTAGGAGCGTTCATCCTCTGGTTCGGATGGTTCGGATTCAATTCCGGCAGCACGCTCAGCGCCACGAACGGCAGTATCGGACACATCGCCGTCACGACGATGCTGGCCGCTGCGGCCGGCGGTGCCGCTTGCATCCTGTTCACGATGTTTCGTTACCGAAAATCGGACCCGCCGATGGTGATCAATGGCTCACTTGCCGGGCTGGTAGGTATTACGGCAGGCTGCGCTTTCGTAACGGATGCCGCCGCAATTGTGATCGGTGCTGTGTGTGGAATGATGATGATGTTCGCCTCCGAATGGCTGGAGAAGAGAAGAATCGACGATCCTGTCGGAGCATTCGCCGTACATGGCGTCAGCGGAAGCATCGGCACACTTGCAGTTGGGTTGTTTGCCGTACCGGACCTCTCCCAGTCAGCCGGCAAAGGCTATTCCGGGTTGCTGTACGGAGGAGGATTCAGTTTG
>JAJFMO010000546.1 GCA_020697475.1 Paenibacillaceae bacterium
ACTTTCAAAGTTCGATTCTGTAGGAATCGACGCGATCAAGGTTTTTGGGAACGGCAATTTGGTGGGCTTGCCGGTCTATTACAATCCGGCTGTGTTGTACTACAACAAAGATATTTTCGATAAATTCGGCGTTCCTTATCCGAAGGACGGCATAAGCTGGGACGATGCGCTGGCACTTGCCAGAAAGATGACTCGCTCGGACGCCGGCACAAACTATCAGGGGCTCATCATCGGCGACCCGCTACTCGCTCTCGGGCAACTGACGATGACAAGAATTGATTCCAAAACGAATCAATCGATTCTCGGCACCACGCCATTCCGCAAAAACCTGCAATTGTACCAAGATCTGTATTCCATCCCCGGGATGGATCCCATGAATAGAACCAAGCAAGCCTTCCTTCAGGATCGAACCACGGCAATGATGGTGCTGTTTGCGAACGGCGGCATTCCCAGTCTGGAGGAGATGAGCAAGGCCGGCAACCCATTGAACTGGGATATGGTTACAATTCCATATTGGCAGGACAAGCCGAAGGTGGGTTCCGCCATCGACGAGCACCTGATTGCGGTAACGGCGCAAAGCAAGCACAAAGAGCAGGCTTTCGAGGTAATGAAGTACATTTCAAGCTCAATGGAGAATCAAACCCTTGTGGCACAGCATGGGTATGTTCCAGCGCTGACCGATGCCGACGTCAGGAAGCATTACGGAGAGTTGTCACAAAGCTTAAAGGGTAAACACATCAACGCGCTATTCGCTTACCCGAACAATCCGCGCACGGAATATCATATTTTGCAGGTAGACGTGGCGGATAAAAATCTCAAGCAATCCATAACCGCTGTCATTCAGAACGGTGTCGATATCAATACCGCGTTGCGACAAGCGGATGAAGCGACCAACAAGGCCGTCGCCGAATGGGCGGCCAAACAGAAATAATCTTATGAGTACAAGGAGACTGGGGAATGAAACAAGCGGCGATAACCGGGAAACGTAAAGCGGAATTAATCGAAAAGGAAAAGCCGCAGGCTAGAGGAGATTGGGCGGTTGTCAAAATTCATGTCGCACCGATGTGTGCGGAATATAAACGGTTTGTGAACGGGAACCCCGGGGATTGCCTCGGCCATGAAGCGGTTGGCGAAGTGGTGGAAATCGACTGTCCCGGGCCGGTTCAAGTAGGAGACCGCGTAGTTGTCATGCCGCAGTATCCTTGTGGGAAATGCGAATTATGCCTAGCCGGAGACTACATCTATTGCAAGCATAAATATGAGAACAGCGATACGACGATGGCGCAATATTTACTAAAGCCGGCCTGGCTGCTGCCCAAAATTCCAGACGGCGTTTCCTATGAGCAAGCATCGCTCGCCTGCTGCGGGTTGGGCGCGAGCTTCGGAGCGTTTCAAAAGTTGGACGCCAACGCATTCGATACCATATTGATCACCGGACTCGGACCTGTAGGACTCGGCGCTGTTATTAATGCTCATTTTCGCAAAGCCCGCGTAATTGCTGTAGAATCCAATAAATACCGAGTGGATTTGGCCAAAAATATGGGAGTCGAATCGATCGTTGATCCGGGAGATCCCGATGCTGTAAAAATAATCAAATCGTTAACCGGCGGAGTAGGGCCGGATTGCGCTGTGGATTGCTCCGGCGCGGTAGCAGCCCATCGGCTTTGTATCGATACGGTGCGTAGCAAAGGAAAAATCGCTTTTGTCGGCGAATGCATGAAGGAGACGCCGGTCATTGTAAGCCAAGACCTGCTTCGAAAAGGGTTAACCTTAATCGGGTCCTGGCATTACAATTTGAATGATTTCCCCAAGCTGATGAAAGTCATCCAACAATCCCCTCTCATCGATTCATTCGTGACACACGTGTTTCCGATGAGTCAAATTCAACAGGCGTTTGAAACTTCCGCGTCGCAGACGAGCGGCAAAATTTTATTGAAACCGTGGGAGTGAGACTGTGAAGAACGATGCTCATATTGTATTCATTGTCGGAGAAGAAGAATATTTGTCCGAGCAATCGATCCCGATGCTGGCGAAGGAATTGCAAAACCGATATCAGATTATTGCGACGATCCTGACCGCTTATCCCGATCCTATGAATTTATCGAATATACCTGGATTGGAAGCTTTGAGAACAGCTGATCTGGCTGTATTCTACATCCGTTTCCGGACTTTGCCGGAAGAACAACTGCAGCATATCGAGGACTACTTGAAGCGCGGGAAACCGGTGGTCGGTTTTCGCACCAGCACGCATGGGTTCCTCTATCCTGAAGGCCATCCTCTGGCGAGATGGAATAATTTTGGAAGCGATGTGCTTGGTGCACCGTGGATCTACCATTATGGCGGCAAGGGGCATACGTCGAGTACCGATGTGTTTTGGGCCGAAGGCGCGGAGGAGCATCCGATTTTGCAAGGCGTGAATCCGCAATTTCACGTCAGATCATGGCTTTATCAAGTGTCTCCCGACTACCCGCCCAAGGATGCGCAAGTGCTGCTGATGGGCAAATCGGTTGGCGCGGGCCGCGGGCCGGAAGACGAAAGGCAGATCAATCCCGTAGCCTGGACGTGCCGGCATCAAGGCGGAGGGCGCGTGTTTATGACCACCATGGGCCATCTGGAAGATTTTCAGGTTTCGGCGTTTCAACGATTGGTTCATAACGGCATCCTATGGTCTCTGGGGCAAGAAGCCCTCATCCCGGAACGAACTGGAGCGCAGCGATGAAAATCGGAATGAACTTATTACTTTGGACGGATCACCCCACGGCAGAGCAACATGTCGCGTTATTCCAGAGGATCAAATCGTGGGGTTTCGATGGGGTGGAAATTCCGGTCGATTCCTTGGGTGACGAAGAGGTTCATAGCTTGGCCGGTTGCTTGGACGATTTGCAATTGCAGCGGACCACCATCTCGGCGTTGGACGCGGCGACGGCCGATCCATCCAGCCCGGATCCCCATTTGCGACGGGCAGCCGTTGAACAGCTCAAGAGATCCGTACAAAACACGAGAGCGATTGGCGCCGATTTAATGTGCGGACCGCTGTTTCAGGGATTAG
>JAJFMO010000058.1 GCA_020697475.1 Paenibacillaceae bacterium
TGTTGACAGCCTGTTTAATATTTCGAATTCCGGATAGAAAAGAAACTTCATTAAAAAACCCATGGTCGATCGCGACGTCAAAGCACTTGCCGTCCGTGCCGAACAACCGGTTCATTCGCGGGGTACCCGTCATGACTCCATCTCCTTGTCTTGCAAACAGATAAGTTGCTTGTAATTTTCGTAGGCTTGTTCCCAGCGGGACGTATCCGTCGGCTGATACAGTGTCGGCGAGAAGGAGCGGATGACGACTTCGCGCATTTCCGCCACACTTCCGAGTTCCCCGCAGGCCAGCGCCTGCACCAGCAAGTTGCCGATCGACGCCGATTCGACAGGACCGGCCATAACCGGCCGGCCGGTCGCGTTGGCGGTCAGTTGGCACAACAGTTCATGCTGAACGCCGCCGCCAACAATGTGGATGATCCCGATGCGTTTGTTCAGCAATAGCTCCAATTCGTCCAGCGTCTGCCGATGCTTGAGCGCCAGGCTGTCGACGACGCAACGGATCATCGCCGCTTTGGATTGTGGTGTGGGCTGACCCGTGCGGCGGCAGTAGGCGGCGATCGCGGCAGGCATGTCGTCCGGCGCGAGGAAGGAGCCGTCTTCCGGGTCGACAAAGTTAAGCATTCCGGGTTCGGCTTTGGCCATCTTCTGCATCTCGCCATAATCAAGCGATTCGCCTTGTTTGCCCCACTGTTTCCGGCACTCTTGCAGTAGCCACAAACCCATGATGTTCTTGAGCAACCGCGTACGATGCTCCAGTCCGCCCTCGTTCGTGAACGCATATTGCAAACTTTGCGGGGTGACGACGGGGTGCTCGGTTTCGACGCCCATGATCGACAGCGTTCCGCAGCTGATGTAGGCGTAGTCCGCTTGCGTCGCTGGGATGGAAGCGATCGCCGCCGCGGTGTCGTGAGACACGGAGGCGACAACCGACAGCTGCGGGAGGCCGTATTCGTCGCGGATGTCCTGCGTGAGCGGCGCCAGCGGCGTGCCTGGTTGCACCGGAGCGGCGAACAGATGCTTCGGCAGCCCAAGCCGGTCGAACACGTCGGCGGACCACGTTCGCTGCTTCGGATCCATCAATCCGCTCGTACTGGCGATTGTATACTCCGTCGCTTTCACCCCGGTTAGAAAAAAATTGAACAGATCGGACATAAACATTGCTGATTCGGCTCCATCCAGTAACGACGGATGCTGCAGCTTCGTCGCGTACATTTGAAAAATCGTATTGTACTGCCAAGGATACGTGCCCGTCGTTTGATACAACTCGTCCCGGGGGAACTTGCCGAATACCTCTTTCATGGCAAATTCGTTGCGCACGTCGCGGTAATGAAACGGGTTGGCCATCAGGCTGCCGGTGTTGTCGATGAAGCCGATATCCACCCCCCACGTGTCGATCGCTAGGGAGACCGGCTCATGTTCCCCGCTTTCCCGGCAAAACCGGGCGATGCCTGTCTTCAGCTCGTGAAACAGCCGCAGAAAATCCCAATACAGATGCCTCCCCAACCGCACCGGTTCATTGGCGAAGCGGTAAACCTCGCTCATCTCCAGGCGGGAGCCGTCGAACAGCCCCTGCATCGCCCGGCCTCCGCTCGCCCCGAAATCGACGCCTAAGAGGCTCAGCTTGCGCTTCATGGAACTCACCTCCTTCCCCTTCGGTTACCGTAAAGCACGCACCGCTTCGCTTAATTTCATCCCGTCCTCCGGGATAAATTGCCGCCAGTAGCGGACTGAGTCGCGCAATTTTTGGATAATATCCACATTCAGCTCGCTGGTGCCGGAAAAAATCTCCAACGTCAAATAAGTATCTTTGCATTTCGGCGGCATCCCTTCCCGGTCAGGGTGAGCGTAGGACTTGGCCAGCGTCTCGAGCACCGGTGCGCCGAAGATGATCCCGTTCGCGTTGGCGGCCGGAGTGAACGGCTGGTGCGCAGACTGCGATCCGTTTGTCTGCTGCAAGTGGATAATCGGCGAGTAGCAGCCGAGTCGCTCGAGCCACAAGTACGAATCACCGTCTTCGTAGTCGGCGAACAAGTGCGGATGGCGATCCATCTCCGCTTCGATCCGCTCAATATAGGCTCCCCATTGGCCGGCTGGCGCCTTCGCCATCTCTGCGAACAACCGGTATGCAGTTTGCGGGCCCAGCCAGAGCGACGGTGGGGCGTGTGGGTCGTCTCCTCTGGAGGCTTGCGTCGCCGCAGCGCGAATGGCGGCTTCGTCCAGGCGCTGAAATTTGCGTTGCCCGCTCTGATGCCCGGTATCAAGCGTCAAGTACATCGGCGCGCCGCCTAATCGGTACACTTCGGTGAGCAGACGTTCCGATCCAGCGATCGTCCATGGAACCTGGTGTGGGGTGTACATCTGTTCCACGCCAGGCGCTTCCATCCCCAAGCTGCGGCAATGCACAGCAATGTCCGATAATCGCGCGTATAAATCCTGCTCCAGTTCTGCGTAGGCGGGCGGGTTCTGCAGCACCGAATCGGCGAATGCGTGATTGAAAAACCCGATCCCTGCGCCGACTTGCACCGCATATGCGGCCATCGGTTTGATCCAATGCTCCTGAAACCTCTCGCGGATTCGGCGATCGGTGTGAGCCAGGCCCAGCGTGGCGTAAGTCCCGTGGCCGGAGTACATATTGGCCACCTTCACCCCGGTTTTGCGGCAAGCGGCGCGCACTTCATCGACCCAATCCGCCATATAATCGGGTCCGAAGTACAGCGGATCGCATTCGTTGTCGGCGCTTGCTTCGATATAGAAGACGCCCATATCGCGAATCAGCTCAGCCCACTCCAGCGGGCGGGTCCACCGTTTGGAGGCAAAGCAATTGTCGATGGCCAAATAAATATTAGGGTCGTTGACACTCATCGGTTTGCCAACCTTCCTTGAGGTCGCCTCGTCGGGCGGCTACCACGTGGGAAAGCCCGGTTCATCGGCGAACACCCCTTGATTGATTTTCTCCTGCAACTCGGATACCGTCAGCGTCAGTGTATAGTCTTCGCCGTCTTTGCCGATCAGCCCCAGATCCTTCTTGGACTGGCGCGACACCTCCTCCGGATCGACCACGGTCCGAAGCAGCCGCTCGAACTCAGTGAGTATCGGGGCATATTCGGGATCACCCGCCAAATCCCGCATTTCCTGCGGATCGTCAGCGACATTGTACAGCGTGGGGCGGTCATTGACGTGAAACGTGTATTTGTAATCGCCGCGCACAAGCATATACCAATCTTGCGGGAAGAAATTGCCGTGGTATTCCGAGAATACGTAGTCCGGCTGCCCGTCGGCTTCGCCGCGAATGAGCGGAAGCCAGCTGCGCCCCGGCCGATCCGGCTCCGTCTTAAGCCCGGCCATCTCCATGATCGTAGGATACATATCCACTAAAGACACCGGATGATCGACCCGATGAGCGGCCGGCAATCCCGGACTTTTGACGATCAGCGGTACCCCGACCGAGCCTTCGTAAGGACATTGTTTATAGAACAGTCCGTGCTCGCCCATCGATTCGCCGTGGTCGGATGTGTAGATCACGTACGTATTATCAGAGAAGCCCTGTTTGTCCAACTCGTCCAAAATTTTTCCCACATGGTCGTCCATGGCGCTGATCATTCCGTAATAGGTGGCGATGACGTTGCGCAGCATCGACTCCGTCACCTCGCCCAGGTCAAGCGAATCCTGGAACCCCTTGAGCGCCGGATGCAACTCTTCGTTGGGAAACTTCGCGTCGTGCGGGAAAGCGACCTGATCAGGGAAATACATGTCGTAATATTTCTTAGGCACTTTGAACGGCCAATGGGGAAAGAGCAGACCGACGTACAGCGCCCACGGCTTAATGTCGTTCTGTTCCCCCTTCTTTTGCAAGTAGTCGACCGCCCACTCGGTGACGATCCGATCGTGGTCGTAGAAGCCCAGTCCATGGCCGCGGGTGCCGTCGGTCACCACATCCTCTCGGATGCCGGCGACACGTATGTGCACTCGCTTGTCCTTGCGGATGTATCCCGGCAAGCGGGAATCCATCGGCGTCGTCCGCGGATATACCTTGAATGCCGCCCGCTTTTCGAGGATTCTGTAGTCGGTGAATCCGCCATCTTGATACTCGCCGCAGAAGTCCATCTTTCCCAGCATGGTGGACGGAATTCCGGCTTGGTCGAGCCTTCTCGCCCAAGTCGATTCTTGCGGATCGAGCGGGCAGCCGATGAACCAACTGCCGATTTGCGATACGTATTTCCCGGTGATAAAGCTCATGCGGCTCGGGGTGCATACCGGAGAATTGCAATACGCGCGGGTAAAATGGGTTCCTTGCGCGGCCAGCCGGTCTAGATTCGGAGTTTTCACGTAAGGATGTCCGCGGTAACCGGTCATCAATGGATGATGCTGATCGCTGCATATCACCAAAATATTCGGTTGACTCATGTCATCCTCCCCTTTAACGAAAATTCATCTTGCGCACTTTTTCCGCCCATTCCCGGGAAACGGCAATGTTGGTAATCGGCTGCAGCGGGCGGTCGAACTCTTCGATCATCTTCGTCAGTCTCGCCACGACATCGGGGTTGCGGTCAGCCAAGTTGTAGCTCTCCCCCGGATCGATCGACATATCGAACAACTGCGGCATTTCGCGGAACAACCGCTGCGGACCTCGTCCGGCGGCGATATGCAGCTTCCACTTGCCGACGCGAATCGCATTCAGACAATCGACATTGTAAAAATACAACGCCTCGTGCGGCGACTCGCCAACGCCAGAGAAAAGCGGCGCGATCGACTTGCCGTCGATGCTTTCCTCCGCTCTCACCTCGCCGCCCGCCCAATGCACGAACGTCGGCAACAGATCCATCAGGCTGGCCACTTCGTTGCACTCCGATCCGGCGGGGATGACCGACTTCCATTGAGCGACGAACGGCATGCGGATTCCGCCTTCGTACAAGTCCGTCTTCCGCCCCCGATAACCCGCCGTACTGCCTTCATACCACGGGCCATTGTCGCTGGTTACGATCACGACAGTGTTTTCCTCGAGGTTCATCTCCCGCAAGCATTGCATAATCCGGCCCAGATGATAGTCGATACATTCGATCGTATCCCCGTATGTACCCCCTGCCGATTTGCCGCGGAACTCCGCCGGCACGTGCAGCGGGATGTGCGGCATCGTATGCGCCAGGTAACAGAAGAACGGCCGGTCCCGATGCTCCTTGATGAAGCGAATCGCTTCATTCGTGTACTTCTCGGTCAGCAGAGACTGATCGACTTCGCTCTCAATCACCTTTTCATTCTCATAGAGGTACACCGGATCCATATCGTTGCTGTACAGCAACCCGTAGAAACGGTCGAATCCGTGCCTTGTCGGGTAATGCTCCGGCTGGCAACCGAGATGCCATTTGCCTATGCACATGCTGGCATAGTCGTAACGGTGCAAGTGGTCTGCGATCGTCTTGTGCTCGCTCGTCAACCCGAAGTCGTCATCGGGGAACAATACGCGCGGAATGCCGACCCGTTGGGCGTATTTGCCGGTGAGCAAGCCGCAGCGGGAAGGGCTGCATACCGGAGCGATCGAGTACATTTGGGTAAATCGGACCCCGTCCTTGGCGATTTGATCCATCACCGGGGTTTTAACGACGGTATTGCCGTTGCAGCCCATGTCTCCGTAGCCCATGTCGTCCATGAAAACAACGATATAATTAGGGCGGGTTGCTATGGTCACTTTTGGATCCCTCCGTATCTTCACCTAATTATTTGTACAGCGGTCCGAACGTCGCACACGCCCGGAAATCGGCGCCGGTGGCGTCTTCCGAACCGAACGCGGTCCACACGCTCGGGCGGAACAGATGAGCTTCCGGCACATTGTGCATGGCGACCGGGATGCGCAGCATCGACGAAAGCGTAATCATGTCCGCCCCCACGTGTCCGTAATTGAGCGAGCAGTGATTCGAGCCCCAATGATTCATCACGGTGTACACATCAGTGAACGAACCGCGTCCCGTCAGGCGCGGAACGAACCAGGTGCTCGGCCACGTCGGGTCCGTGCGGTCTTCGAGCGTGTCGCGAACATCGGGAGGCAGATCGACCGTGTACCCTTCGGCAAGCTGCAGTACCGGGCCAAGCCCTTTGACGATATTGATCCGCGCCATCGTCACCGGCATTCCCCCGCGTGTCGTGAAATCCGACGAATAGCCTCCACCGCGGAAATATTCCAGATTAGCCGGACGCCACGACGTCGCCTGCAAGCATCGATCGATTTCCTCATCCGTTACGTCCCAGAACGGTTTCATTGCCGGTTGGCCGCCGATCGCTTGTTGGCCTGTGCCGTCAAGTGCCGCTGCGCCGGAATTGAGCAAGTGGATGACTCCTTGGTTCGCCGGTCCCTCCAGCTTCTTCCCCGTCACCCTTTCGACTGCCTCCGGGCTCCAGAACGAACGGACGTCGGCGAAAATTTGAGCCGTATGCGTCAAGAGATGCCCAAACAGCATCGTAATACCGTTCAAACTGTCGTTCTCCGTAGCGAATATTAGAGGTTGACGCTTGCCGTTCCAATCGAACGTGGAGTTTAACACCGCTTCCATAAAATCGCCGTTGGGCAAATGGTCGGTCCATTGGCGCTGCCCTTGAAACCCGCCGGCGATGGCATGGCGACCCATCGCTTCTTCCGGGTACCCGAGGCCCTTCAGCTTGGGATTGCCGAGCATCAAGTCGCGACAGATCAGCGCCATCTTGACTACCGTCTCCCAATCACGCGCTTTCTGTTCGTCCGACAGCCTTTTATCCGGATAATTGCGATCTTCGCCCGTTGGACAATGCTTCTTTACCCAGTCGAGAGCCCGTTTGAATTCTTCCTGATCGAAAATGTTGCGCTCCATACGGCGAACCAATTCCGTCATATCGACGTATTCGTTGCGCATGCCCATGTAATTTTGAAAAAAGCTCTCGTCGATAATGCACCCGGCGATCCCCATGGACACCGAACCGATGGACAGGTATGACTTCCCTCGTATGATGGCTACAGCCAATGCGCTCTTGGCGAAGCGCAGCAGCTTCTCCTTCACGTCTTCCGGAATCGTCGTATCCGAAGCTTCCTGTACATTCCTTCCGTAGATGCTGAACGCAGGCAGCCCTTTCTGGTTATAGCCGGCCAATGCCGCCGCCAAATAGACTGCTCCCGGCCGTTCCGTACTGTTGAAGCCCCAGATCGCTTTCGGGATGTGAGGATCGGTATCCATCGTTTCCGTCCCGTAGCACCAGCTGGCGGAGACGGTCAGCGAAACCCCGACGCCTTCCCGGGCGAACTTCTCCGCCGCCTGCGCCGATTCGTAAACTCCGCCGATGCATGTATCCGCAATGACGCATTCCACCGGGCTTCCGTTCGGGTAACGCAAATGGCGGGAATATAATTGTGCGACCGCCTGGGCCATGGCGAATGTTTTCGCTTCCAGCGATTCCCTGACGCCCCCCCACCTTCCGTCAACCGTCGGACGGATGCCGATTTTCGGGTAGACTGGATTTCCATTGCCGTTAATCATCCGGACTTGTTTCCCTCCCACCATTGAATTTACAATTCCACCATAGCAAACCCAATAAGTTTTGTAAATACATTTTACATATACGTTTTGTTTAATTATTTTTTCAAACGAATAAAAAAAATTACACATCCCGACGCTGCCACCTTTTCCGATAATTCGACGGCGGAACGCCTTCCATATTGCGAAATGCCCGACTGAACGAATGGATGCTCTGGTACCCGAATTTATCCGCTATTTCCGTAAAAGGCTTGTCCGTAAACTGTACCAGTTCCTTCGCCCGTTCCATTCTGACCGACTGCTGATATTGAATGGGCGACATGCCGAACGATAGGCGGAAAAGCCGAATCAAATGGGATTTGCTCATGTTAACCAGCTTGGATAACGTGTCCAACGACACTTCCTCCGTCAAGTGTTGGCCCAAGTAATGGCGAACTTGCTGCAATGCCTCCAGGTTCGGCGCCACATAATGCTTGGCATCCCAGCATGTTTCCCGCAGCAACTCCGCCCAAAATTGTACGAACAAACCTTTCATTCGCATCTCATAATAGGGCAGTTTCATGGAGTATTCGGTGATGATGTCATGGAGCAATTGCTCCAAAATCGACGGATTTCCGATCCGGATGTGATTCGGCAAATTCCAGGGAGATCCGGAGGTCAGATCATCGCGAAACAGCAACATTTCCTCCTTGGTGAATTTCTCCATCGTCTTGAACGAAACTTTCACTTCCTCGCTGTTCGGCTGTTCGATCAAATCGAAATGCATATGCGGCTGGCGCAAAGGCATATCCCCAACGACGATGACGGAATGGCGCTGGCGGGGCTTGAACAAGATAAAATCGCCGGGAAGACCGCGCCGCTCCGTGTCTTCAATGCGAAACAGCACCTCCCCTTCCATAACGAACAAAATCTCGTAATCGAAAATGACCCTGTCGATAATCGTCCAGTTCGGTTGCAACTTGTTGTCTTTAGCCACGCGAATATAGGGCCAAAGGCATACCGAATCCATCATTTCATCCCCCCGTTAGAGAATATTAATGCGCTTACACTCTATCTTTTATCATATTTCTCGCCTGGCAAAAAGTAATTCTTGTTAAAAACAAAGTATTCTTTGGTAAATAAAAAATAACGCCGTTCCAGTATTCTAGGTTTCGTAAGGGAATACAAGCCGGCTTGTATTCAACACACACAATTTGACGGAGGTGTAATTTATGTGGTTAAGAAAAGCGGTCGTTGGACTTGCGGCGCTGTTGCTCGCCTGCCCCTTCGGGACGGTTGTCGTCGCAGAGGAATTCTCGACGTCGGCCTCGTGGGGCAGCGGATCGGCATGGACATTCGTTAATCCGTTGGGCGACGCCACCCTGGATGAAGCGGGGCTGGACGACATCAACAACGCAACGCCGAATCATCACGGAGAAGTGCGGTTCAACGTGACCGCGAGCGACGATGAGACGGCGACCCTCGATCGCGCGCCGCGATTGCTGAAGGACCCGCTCGAAGCCAATTCGATCAACGGCTTGCCGAACGACGACTGGGTCATAGAGACCGCCATCATGCTGCCGCCAGGCGACAACCCGAATCAAGAAAATTTGGGCGGCTTTTATTCGTCGGCGGCCAATCCGAGATCCCATACCGGGTTATTGCTGTGGAAAAGCCAAAGCAATTGGATTTTGTGGGGGCCGTTAACAAACTCAACGACGACAGTGATGGGCGTCATTAACGGAGTATGGCAAGGGGCCATGTTCTCGGATCCCGACGTTCACTCGTACATGAGAATCAAGAAACGTTCCAACGATTCCGATCATACCCGGTACTACTTCGAGTTCAGCGACAACAAGTACGGGTGGGTGTCCGTCGGCTACTATGAAGATACGGGCGATTACTTCGAATCGGGCGCCCAGTACGGCTTGATGGCGAAGTCGTGGGGCGATGCGTATCGCGTGCAATTTCCGTACTTCTATGACTATATCCCGGAGAACGAATTGGATGATTTCGCGGCTTTGGATCCTGCCTTCACGGTGACCTCCGGGCCGAACTCATCCGCCACTGTGAACACGAACGAATCCGGCGCACTGGAATTGCATGTCAAAGCCGGCGACCATTATGTGCCGAACAATCCGAACTCCAACACGAACGCTCCCACAGTGCTCAAAGCGGTTAAATATACGGACTGGATTATCGACACAATGGTGACTCAACGGCCGACAACGGCGTCCAACGACGGATTGATGGTGTACTTGGATAACAATAACTGGATTCATTTTGGACAATATTATTCTTCGAGCCAAATGGTCGTAAGCGGCACCCTCAACGGAACGTACAGCAACAATCTCGGCGTTTCCGTTTCCAGCTTGCACGATCGCATTCGCATCAAGAAAGCCGGGAACGTCTATACGTTCCAGTACAGCGATGACGCCATCGCATGGACGACGGCCGGCAGCTGGACGGATACGAATGGGAATTTGGCCGCCACCTCAACCAAACGGCAACAATACGGATTCATGGCTTCCTCGATCGGCAGCGGGACCGACTTTGATGTCAACTTCGACTTTTTCCGTGAATTCATGCAACCGAACGGGGTCGTCAAGGAAGTGACCAATGCCAGCGAAATCGCTCAAATCATCGGCACCGGATCGATTAATGCCGGGCACGACATCAACGGTGCGGATATCGGCAACATGACGGAGATGAACGGGAATGTATACATGATGTTCGGCGACAACAACGGCACGGTCACGGCCCATCGGCCGAATGCGCTGGCGATCGGCACCGACTCCACGCCAAGCAACGGGTTTACGTTCGACAGCGTGGTGGATGACGCGAACGGCAACGCCGTCGCGTTGATTTCAGCGCTGAATCAGGATTATGTCGAAAAAACCAACATTCCCACCGCCGGCGTATCGGTCGGCAGCAACTTGTACTATACGTATATGTCGGTGTACAAATGGAAGGACGCTCCGTCCCATTGGGATACGAATGATACGCGAATCGCCGTCTCGACGAACGGAGGCCAGTCGTTCAGCAAACTGACCGGGGCGAGTGATCCGCATTGGTCCCCCGACAGCAATTTCGTCCAATTCGCCATCGCCAAAGATCCGAATTCTGTCAACGATTTCGTCTATTTCTTCGGCAGTTCGGCCGGAGCGTTCGGGGACATCAAAGTGTTCCGGGTCGCCGAACCGAATATC
>JAJFMO010000059.1 GCA_020697475.1 Paenibacillaceae bacterium
CTACGAAAAATTGCTGTCAGACGATTCACACGATCATATCGGGGTTGTTTTGGGGTGTGACGACAAGGAAATATTTGTAGCCGAGGGTAACAGGGATAATCAAAATTACTCGGCCGTACTATGGAGAGATCGGCGTAAATGCATACTTGGCTACATTCGGATTGATAATGATTTCGAATTCAATTTTGACGGGATGTATAGTCCAAAGCTTCAATAATTACAATCGTTTACAGTTATAAGTCCATATCAAAATGGTTTTTGCATGGTATATGCAACCATCGAGGGGCTTTTTTCGTTATTTTACGGTATAATGAGTAACACGAAGCAAGTTTGAAGGAGTGGAGCGCACAGATGGACATCAAGAACATCAAACCCCGCTTTAGAAAGTGGCTGGCCATACCCCTGGTTGCGACGCTGATCGCCGCAACAGGCTGTCAAGCCATCGGCAACACGGATTTGGGCCAGGCGATGGATCGCAGTTTCACGGTGAATTCGTATATGGGCAACGGGACGTTGACGATCGGACTCATAGCCGACCCGGCGGCCGACGTGAGCAAAGAGCAAGCGGAAATTTTGCAAACTTTCAAGACAATGACGTTCGCCATGAGCGAGATCAAGCGGCAGGACCCGCAGCATACGTCGATGAAGGGTGTTTTCACTTATTCCAAGGGAAGCATCCCGTTCGAGTTGTTTACTGTGGATGGAGTGACGACGATTCAGATCGACGGCGCCAAGAAGCCGATTGTACTGGAGAAGAGCGAGGACAGCAGTTCCATCAATTTGACCAGTGCGCTGCCGTTGCCGGATTCGGTGAAGAAAGAGATCGACAAGAAATCGCAGGAGATGATGAACCAAATCGGCCGTTTCCTGTTGACCAAAGCCGATAACCCTGAGCATATCGCTAGCGAGCCGGCCACCGTCACGATCGGCGGACGTCAAGTTCAGTTGAACAGAGTTCATATGAACATGAGCGGCGACGAATGGAAATCATGGCTGAAGGGCCTCATCTACAATGTACTGGCCGACAATACCGGCTTGAAGGAGCTGGTTGGGCAGCTTTACGAAATCGTGGCACCTCAACTGGCCGCTTCGGCAGGTTCGGAGGATGGGGCGAGCGGCGGCTCTGCGTTGACGGGGATTTTTGCCAACAAGGATTTGGCGGTCGGTCTGTTGACGACAGTCTTCCAAGGCATGCTGACCCGCACTGCGCTGGGTTTGGACGGTGAGACCGCCACAACTACGGGTGAAAATGGGACGGATATAGCCTCAGACAACACCGAAAACGCAAGCAAGAAAAACGATGCCGGCATTCTCGCCGAAGTCTCTTCGTTCGCGTTGGATTTGGGAATCGACTCGGATGCGAATATACGCGAGACTAACTTGAATCTCGAGCTGACGTCGCCGGATTCGTCCAAAGACGGAATCGGCAAAATCGACGTCATGTTGTCATCGCAACGCTGGAACATCAACCAACCTGTGCAAGCCGACACCGTCGTAAGCAACGACAGTTATTCCTACAATAGCGAGACGACACGCGCCCGCGAGTTGATGAGCTTCGTCATCGAGGGGACGCCGATTTATAAGATGCTTAAGGACGATCTGCACAAAAACCGCGACGTCATCAAGATGCCGGTAGGAGATGCGGACGACATGAACGATGGGGTTCATCCTTATATAAGCAACGGAAGCACTTTGGTGCCGGCCCGGTTCGTGGTGGAGAAGCTGGATGCCGATATCCAGTGGAACGGGGAAACACAGCAAGTGACGGTCATCGATCCGTTCAGCCATCGGAAGATTGTACTGGCGATCGGCAGCAATCAGGCCACGGTTGACGGCAAGGCGACGACGCTGGAGACGGCGGCAGAGCTGACCAACAGCAGCACGTTCGTCCCGGTACGGTTCATCGCCGAAGCGCTCGGCTGCAAGGTCGAGTGGGACGACAAAACGCGGACGGTGATCATTACACGGGAAGCAGACTGAACATCAGGGCGTCGGCTGCGAGCGAACAGGCTCGAGCCGGCCCTTTTTTTTGCCTTTATAGCGTTATAAATTTTGGTGTGGGAAAGGCTTGCGGTAAAGAGTATTGAGGAGACGGGTCGCTGACGATCGATTACGAGGCTGTCGATTAACTGTTAGTAAGATTCTTAACGGTTTCAGAAGAGCCCTATCAGCTTTTTCATCTAAGAATTTAACGGACTATGGTGACGCTAATCAAGCCGGTTCGGTCTAAACCGGGCGTTTTTCCGGTTAATAACGGTATCTGGGTCCGTTAAAAATCGAGACACGTCTTTTACCGCGTTAATTCCGGTTAATACCAGGTTTTTTTCAAGATGTGCAAGTAAGCGAAAAATTGCGAGTTTGCGTTATCGGAGCAGGCAATGATCGCTGCTGTCAGATCGGCCATGCATTGCTCCGTCTCCGTCCGATGAGGCGCTTTCCAACGCCGACCGTGACAATCCCAGCGAATTTTGGCCAGTGTGATTTGAAAGCGATGCATCAGTTCATTGTTTCTCCCCTGTGCCAACCATTGCGT
This sequence comes from Paenibacillaceae bacterium, assembly GCA_020697475.1. Lineage (GTDB taxonomy): Bacteria > Bacillota > Bacilli > Paenibacillales > NBRC-103111 > JAJFMO01. The sequence continues at coordinate 2,534 of JAJFMO010000059.1, forward strand.
CCACATCTCTTTCTCCAACGCAACCAGCAATTCGGGAGGCTCCTCGGCTGTTGCTGCGATGCAATCACGCAATTTAGAGGCGGCGTTGGCTATCTCTGTCGGATGCGAACGCTTGTTGTGTTCATACGCGAACATCACATAAGCTGTCCACTCTTCCAGCAAGTCGCTGATCCGCCCAGCGGAAGGAGGCAGAATCTGCACGCCGTGCTTGGGCACGATCCGAATAAATCCTTCCGCCGCTAATTGCTGAAGCGCTTCTCTAACGGGAGTGCGGCTCATGTCCAGGCGAGCGGCGAGTGCCGTTTCGGAGGTGACGGAGCCTTGCTGCATCTGGTCGGAACCGATCCATTCCAGGATGGAGCGGTAAGCCGTTTCTTTAAGCGAAGGTTTGGACATCATCGATCCTCCTTAGGCAGCAATCGATCACGAAGTCGATCTATTATATCATCAAGTCAAGGAAAGAAGGGAGGGGGCGCGCGATGTCCTTCCAACTGGCGTACAAGACATTAAAGGAGAAAGCGGTAGAAACGATACGGGAGCGTATCGTCGGCGGGATGTGGCCGGGCGGGATGTTCTTGTCCGAGAAGATGCTGAAAGAGCTTCTGCAGATGAGTAGTACGCCGATCCGTTCGGCTCTGGACAGGCTGGAAATGATGGGGCTTGTGAAACAGACCCCGAATCAGGGTGCGGTTGTTCGGGAATTGTCCCTCAAAGAAATTCTTAACGTATATGAACTTAGGCTGGCCATGGAAACGTTCGCCGCCAAGACGTTGACGGGTCGGTTGGGGCGCTCTTTCTTCGACGGACTGGATGCGAATTTGGCCGACCAGGAGCAGGCAATCAAGGCGGATGACGTTCAGCTGTATGTTCGGTTGGATCGGGAATTTCACGGGAGCATCGTGAGAGGGATGGATAACGAGGATTATGTGGAGGCGATGGATCGTATCCAGGACAAGTTCCTGATGGCGGTTCGTACGACTTTTGAAAAAAACAGGGACAGGCTGTGGGGCAGCATCGACGAGCATCGACAAATACGTCACGCTTTGGCCGGCAGCGATCCTCTAGTGACGGAAGCTTTGGTCGGCCGCCATATCGAATATGTGAAGACGATTATGCTCTGATGTATACAAGTTATACATATTGTACGCCGATAAGCCGCATGGTACAGTACATTCGTAACCGTATTCAACCTCGGGAGAGTGAGAAGATTATGAAAATTACTGGCTTACGCACGTACATCTTGGGCAATCCGTGGAAAAATTGGCTGTTTGTCCTTGTCGATACGGACGAGGGCGTTACAGGACTTGGAGAGGGCACATTGAACGGATTTGCCAAAACGGTCGAGGCGGCGATCCACGAACTGAAGCATCTGGTCATCGGGATGAGCCCTTTTGACGTTGAGACGATCGGGTTGAAGCTGTTTCGGGATGTGTACTCGGACGGCGGACAAATCCAAGGGTCGGCGCTGGCGGCGATCGAGACGGCTTGTTGGGATATTATGGGTAGGGCACTCGGACAACCGCTATACAAGCTGTTGGGCGGGCGATGCCACGACAAGCTGCGGTGCTATGCCAACGGTTGGTATAGAGGTCCCAGCACTCCGGAAAGCTTCCATGACAAAGCCAAGCTCGTTACGGCCAAAGGGTATACGGCGTTGAAGTTTGATCCGTTCGGCGCCGCCTGGAGGACGGTCGAGCGCAAAGATTTCGAGCGGGCGATCGAAATCATCGCTGCTGTCCGCGAGGCGGTGGGGCCGGAAGTGGATCTTCTGATCGAAGGGCATAACCGCTTCTCGGTCCATACGGCGCTTCAGTTCGCAGACGCGATGCTGCCTTACAAGCCGACCTGGTTCGAAGCGCCGACTCCGCCCCACCTGATCTCATCGCTGGTAGAAGTGGCGAGGCGCAGCCCGGTTCCCGTAGCGTGTGGGGAAGATTACTACTGCCGGGAGCAGTTCGCGGAGCTTCTAAAGCATGACGCCGTGCACATCGTGCAGCTGGAACCGCAGTTTCTCGGCATCTCTGCTTCCAAGCAAATTGCCGGAATGGTGCATTCCCACAATGGCGTTATCGCTCCGCACAGCGCGCAAGGACCGGTGTGTTCCGTCGTTTGCAGCCATCTGAACATGGCGACTCCGAATTTTTACTTGCATGAAATTTTCGATGAGTTCAATGAGCCTTGGGAGGAGAATGTTCTGGTGCCTGCACTGAAGGTTAAAGACGGATACTTGCAGCCGCCGGAAGGCCCGGGATTAGGTGTGACGTTGAATCTCGACGAGGTCGACAAGCATCCGTATCAAGAAGGCAACTGGCTGCCCTTGTTCCGCCAAGGCTGGGAGAAGCGAGAAACCACATAAGAGAATTTATATATTTCGGGGTTATTATCAAGTGAGGTGAACGGATATGTCTTGGTCGGACAAGGTGGTTATCGTCACAGGCGGCGGCAGCGGGATCGGTCGGGCCATCGCCCATCGGTTTGCCCGCGAAGGAGCATCGGTCGTCGTTGTGGATCGTAGCGCCTCCAAAGCGGAACAGGTGGCCGGGGAAATTGGAGGGTCGGGAGGCCGGGCCGCGGGGATGGCGGCGGACGCCTCCTCCGAAGCGGATGTACGCCGTGTTGTAGCGGATATACTCAAACAATATGGCCGGATCGATGTGTTGGTCAACAATGCGGCGATTTGCCCGCAAATTCGCTTGACGGACCTTACACTCGGGCAATGGAATGAAGTGATCACGAACAATCTGACCTCTGTGTTTTTGTTTTGCAGGGAGGTGATCCCTGCTATGCTTCAAGGCGGGGGAGGGACGATTGTCAATGTCAGTTCGGTGCACGCGCTCGCGACCTTGGGAGGCTATTCCGCCTATGCGGCTTCCAAGGGCGGCATCGTGGCGATGACGCGGGCGATCGCTCTCGACTTCGCCAAGCAGAACATTCGCGTCAACACGGTTTTGCCGGGAGCCATTCAGACTCCAATGCTGGAAAGCAGCGTCAAGCAACTGGACACGCCTCGGGAGGAGATCATGCGCGAGTGGAATGAAGCGCAGCCGATCGGTCGCGTCGGGCAGCCGGAAGAAATCGCTTCTGTCGTCCTGTTTGCCGCCAGCCCGGACAATTCGTTCATGACCGGCGCGACGCTGGTGGCCGACGGAGGAATGACAATCGATCTGTAGGGGGAAATAAGCGGGATGCACCAATTGACGATTATCGAAAACGGTGTCCATCTGGTGGTCGGGATTACGGAAGATGCGGACATCCGGTTGCTGCATGTTTCTGCGTCACCCTATCCCGATACCGCAGGAACAAACAACAAAAACACAAAAATGTGTCGACTGTTGGAAGTACACGTAACCGGCGAAGACCAGGACGACCACCATGGCTCCAAACATACCGGCTCGATGCCGGGAAATCGATTGAAGTATTCGACGCATAGGGATTACCGAAATCATATCGGGAGGAAAATAGAGTTTTTTCTGCGTGACGAGATCAGCGGGCTTGAGGCGGTTGTCCATTGGCAATTTTATGACGGAATCGCCGTTTTTCGCACCTGGACGCTGTTGACCAATCGTGGCGACGCCTCGCTCGGAATCGAATACGTCACTTCTTTTGCTTACACCGGATTGGCAGATGGGGGACAGTTGCCTTGGGCGGAAAAAATGAAGCTCTATGTCCCGCATAATTCCTGGTGCGGCGAATTGCAATGGCAGGAGTATCGTTTAGCGGAGTTGGGGCTGAAGAAAATCAACCCGTTTTCTACGAAACGCATTCAAGCCGGTGCGACGGGGACGGGGTCAACATCGGAATTTTTACCTATGGGCTTGCTGGAGAATACGGAGACGGGAACAAGCCTTTTTTGGCAAATTGAACATAACGGTTCTTGGCATTGGGAAATCAGCGACGCGGCGGATAAGTTGTATTTGCACTTAAGCGGACCTGCGGAAAACGAGCACTCTTGGTGGAAAACGCTGGCTCCCGGCGAATCGTTTCAAAGTGTACCTGCGGCCGTTGGTGCTGCTCCGACTCCGATGGACCGAGCCTTCGCGGAATTGACGCAATATCGTCGAGCCATGCGAAGGCCTAACGAGGACAACGAACAACTCTCGGTTATCTTCAACGATTATATGAACTGTTTAAACGCCGATTCCACGACGGAGAAGCTGTTGCCGTATATTCATGCCGCGGCCGAAGCAGGATGCGAATACTTTTGCATTGACGCAGGCTGGTACTCGGACGGGCATTGGTGGGACAGTGTCGGCAGATGGATGCCTTCGGAACGGCGCTATCCGGAAGGGTTGCCATATGTGCTCAACTATATTCGCTCCAAAGGCATGATTCCCGGCTTATGGCTGGAGCTCGAGGTGATGGGGGTCAAATGCGATTTGGCGGCGACATGGGACGACGGCTGTTTTTTCGTTCGACACGGGAAAAGAGTCATTGATCATGGCAGATATCAGCTGGATTATCGCCATCCGAAGGTGATCGAGCACGCGAATGCGGTCGTGGACAGGCTGGTGAAGGAGTATGGGGTCGGGTACATCAAAATGGACTATAACATTAATGCCGGGTCGGGGACGATCGTCGGGGCGGACAGTTTTGGCGACGGCCTGCTCCAGCATAACCGCGCTTACTTGGCTTGGCTGGACAGTTTATTTGCCCGTTATCCCGGTCTCGTTATCGAAAACTGTGGGAGCGGAGGCATGCGGATGGATTATGCGATGTTGGAAAAGCACAGCATCCAATCCGTTACCGATCAAACGGACTATCGCAAACATGCCGCCATCGCCGCAGCGAGTCCGACCGCCGTCACTCCCGAACAAGCGGCGGTATGGGCTTATCCGCTCGCGAACGGAGACCGGGAAGAAGTCATCTTCAATATGGTCAACGCCATGCTGTTGCGAATTTTACTGAGCGGCCAACTGGCGGATATGAGCTCTGAATTGCGCCTTCTCGTCAAGCAAGGAATCGACTGCTATAAATCGCTGCGGCAGGACATCAAACGCGGCGTCCCGTTCTGGCCGCTGGGTCGTCTGCCCGGGATAGAGGATGATTGGCTTTGCCTTGGGTTATCGTGCGCTGAACGAACATATTTGTCCGTATGGCGCATGGACACTGACAGCGCAGCGTGCCGGCTTCCCATCGCGCATCTGCAGAACAGACAGGTATCCGTTCGTTGCGCCTATCCTCTTGAGCCGAATTGCGAATGGGGATGGGAACTGGAGTCCGGCGTGCTGAACGTTGCATTTCCATGCAAGTACACCGCGCGCGTTTTTGAAATGTTCTGACAAACAACAGTCGATAGGACGCCGTCTTTGTTTATGAATATCGATACACTAACCTCAGGTGACTCTCGCCTGGGGTTCTGCTATATTTGCGTGAACGCGAAAGAAAAGGATAATTATGACACCATTGGTGGTTATTATGATACAATTGCGCGTGTAAATCATTCGGAAAGGGGAGTTTTGGTTGAGGCGATTCCGTCAGATAGTCATGTTAAGCAGCACACTGGTGCTTGGTTGGGGAGGAGGGACGTGCGTCTTGGCTGAGGGTGAACATCCAGCTGACACGTTTGCAGCAGTCTCCACTGCATCCGCAACTCAAGACTCAGGTCTTTCTGCCCCATCGCTGCAATTCAGCGCCAAAGAGATCGACGGCCAAGTATACATCAAGGCGGACGCGCTTGTTGACGCGTTGGGCGGAAGCGGTTACTTCGATCCGGATACAGGAACGTACGCTTATCAGGGAGAGAATCGGATCGCCCAAGTCGTCAAAGATACTTCACCCTCTGTCGTCGCCATTATCGGCAAACCGGTCGATTCGCGTTCCAGCAAGTCGGCGGGGAATCGGTTCAACCTTGCGCACGGCACCGGGATTGTCATCAAATCCGACGGGTGGATCGTCACCAATGCGCATGTGGTTAAAGATATGGATAATATTGTGGTTGTCACCTACGACGGCAAACAGTACGCGGGCCATGCCGAATTGACGGACGAAGAAAGCGACTTGGCTCTGGTGAAGATCGACGCAGAAGATTTGCCGGAAGCGAAATTTGCCGATCATGCCGATGTCGAGGTGGGAGAGACGGTCGTGGCGATCGGAACGCCAATTTCATTCGCCTTGCGCAACTCGGTGACCGTCGGGGTCATCAGCGGCACCGATCGCTCGATTCATTCAACGTACCGGCTGTTGCAGACGGATGCGGCGATCAACCCGGGCAATAGTGGAGGGGCGCTGGTGAACTTGAAAGGGGAGATCATCGGTATCAACTCGTTGAAATTTGCAGCGGTCGGCGTCGATAACCTCGGATTCGCCATCCCGGCGGATACCGTGGAGTATGTGCTGGGGCAATATTTTGAATACGGCGAGGTACGGCGTCCTTCCTTGGGGTTTGAACTGGAGGAAAGCTGGGCGGCGATCGTCGGCTTGCCGTCGAATGAGCCGCTCAAAGTAACCAGGGTCAAAGACGAGGCGGAGCAAGAAGGCATCAAAGTCGGCGACGAACTGTATTCCATCAATGACGTCAATGTGAATACGTTGGTCGATCTCAATGAAAATTTGAAAAAATACGCTCCTGGCGATACGGTCAAAGTCATGCTGCTGTCCGAAGGGGATTTGGTTGAACGGGACATTACGTTGATCCGAGAATAAACGGCAATTATCGCCTTTGGCGAAATCCGTTTATCAAGACGTCGAACAATCAGCGGAGGATATACATTCTGAGACGTGAACTAAAATAATAGCGAAAGAGATGTGGAGCAACCAACCATGAGAATGATGCCAACGATGAAATCATTATCCATTGTATTTATCTGCTTGATTTTGCTGCTTGCTGCAGGCCCTGCCTGGGCGGATGAAACGAAAGCAGCAGATGCGAAAGGTGACGCGATCGACATTCGGCTGCAGCTGGACAGCGAGAACATGTCGATCAACGGCAAGGATCAGCAAATCGAGAAACCTTATCTGTCCAACGACACCACGCTTGTGCCGTTAAGGGTCATCACCGCTTCGTTCGGCGCGACGATTTCCTGGGATTCCGCTACGCAAGAGATTCGCTTGAAATATGGGGAGCATACGATCCAACTGTTTATCGGCAAAGCGGAGGCTGTGGTCGATAAAGAGACGGTGGAGATGCCGACGGCGCCGGAACTGACTAACGGCACGACAATGGTGCCTTTGCGGTTTATTTCCGAGACGTTCGGAGCAAGCGTATCGTTCGATGAAGAAACGTCGCAAATCAAGATCACCGGAAAGAAGCATGGCGCCACCAACAGCGGCATCGACGTCGATGTGGGGAAGACGCAGATCGGTAACAGCTACTATGGCTGGTCGATGAAGTACCCGGCCGGTTTGGTCAAGCAGAACGAGATTTTCCGAGAGGACTATGATACGTTCACCGACGCGGAAGGCGAATACCGGCTGTCGGTCGGGGTGGAGGACCTGGACAATACGCTCTCCAAGGACGGGCTGTTGAAAAAACTGGCCGACTATACCGGCAACGAAACCGTTTTGGACAAAAAGTATGTAGTGCAAGGAACTTCCGGCTACGCCCGTATCGTGACGAAAACCGGCAGCGATTCTTACAAGGAATATCGCGGATTTATGGCGAACGACCGGTTTTACTATGTGACGATGACTGTGAATGAAGAGGGAAATTACAAAAATCCGGACAAAAATCAATCCTACACCGATCTGCTGGACAGCTTCCGCACTTCGTTCGATCGCAATGATCGCACTGTGAAAGACTTGTCCACCGTCAAGGATGGATTCCGCAAATATACCGACGATGATTACGGCATTTCCGTAGACGTTCCTGCCGATTGGTACAAATCGTATGATAATAGCAGAATTTCCTTTTATGACAAAGAAGAAACGGGAAGTATCAGTATAATTATTACGTCGATCGTCGAAGGGGACAGCCTGGACAAATGGGTAAACAGGCGGCAGAACGAATTAACCACCGCTTTCGTCGCCGATTACTTCAAGTCTGAGCCGGCGAAAGATATCACCTTATCCGGGAATCCCGCCAAGAGATGGAACTACTCTTACTCCCTGGGCGACGCTTGGAGCTATGAGACCACTGTCTACCTGTTCAAGGGAAAATATAAGTACAAGATTATTTTTACTAAGGAAAAAGGGCAATTGTCGAAC
>JAJFMO010000547.1 GCA_020697475.1 Paenibacillaceae bacterium
CGGAGCGAAACGAGTCATACCGCTCGAGGTGAGCGGGCCATTCCATTCGTCGCTGATGAAGCCGGCCGCGGAACAATTGGGCGAGGCTTTGGCAAAGGTGCAGCTCGCCGAGGCGCGTATTCCTGTCGTCGCCAACGTGACGGCGCGTCCTGTCGCTTCGCCGGAGCAAATCCGGCAATTGCTTGTTGAGCAAGTATACTCTCCGGTCAGGTGGGAAGAGAGCGTGACCTGGCTCATCGAGCAAGGGGTCGACCGCTTCGTGGAGATCGGTTCGGGAACGGTGCTCGCCGGGTTGATCAGGAAGATCGACCGCTCAGTAACGGTTGTATCTTTGAACAGCTTGGAAAGCATTCGCAATTACTCGGCCTAATTAGGAAACCTTGTATTATGATCGGAGGCGCATTCTTATGTTAACTGGCAAAACGGCGCTTGTTACCGGAGCATCGCGCGGCATCGGCCGGGCGATCGCGCTGAGTCTCGCGGAAGCCGGAGCCGATGTGGTTGTCAATTATGCCGGCAACGCGCAAGCTGCCGACGAAGTGGTTGGCCTGATCGAAGCGATGGGCCGCCAAGCGTTCAAGGCACAAGCCGACGTCAGCTCGGCAGAGCAGACGGAAGGGCTGGTCAAGCAAACGCTGGATCGGTTCGGCAAGCTGGACATTTTGATCAACAATGCGGGAATTACACGAGACAACTTGATTATGCGGATGAAGGAAGAAGAGTTCGACCAAGTGATCGCTACCAACTTGAAAGGCGTATTCAACCTGATCAAGGCGGCGTCGCGGCCGATGATGAAACAGCGGCAAGGGAGAATCGTCAATCTGTCCTCCGTCGTCGGCGTGTTGGGCAACGCCGGGCAAGCCAACTATGTCGCCTCCAAAGCCGGCGTGATCGGTTTAACCAAATCCGCCGCCCGCGAGCTGGCCAGCCGTAATATTACCGTCAACTGTGTAGCGCCCGGCTTTATCGAGACGGATATGACCGGCAAACTGAACGACGCCATGAAGCAGCAGATGCTCGGACAAATTCCGCTCGCCCGCTTCGGCCAACCGGCTGACGTGGCCGGCATGGTGCGGTTTCTTGTCAGCGATGAAGCGGCTTATGTTACTGGGCAGACGCTACATGTTGACGGCGGGATGTACATGTAGCATTTTGAGGACAATTCCCTTATAATACCGAAGAGGAGGTGAACCGGATGTCAGACGTGTTGGAACGCGTGAAGCAAATCGTCGTTGATCGACTTGGTGTGGAAGAAGCTGAAGTGACTCTTGAAGCCTCATTCAAGGATGACCTTGGCGCGGATTCTCTCGATGTCGTCGAGTTGGTCATGGAATTGGAAGACGAATTCGATCTGGAAATTTCCGATGAAGATGCGGAGAAGATTACTACCGTTGGTGAGGTTGTGACTTACATACAGTCCCATTCATAAGGGAATGGCTCTCGGCTGTCCCGTTGCTTAGATGATGCGTCACGAAATCCGTCGCCATTTTGCGCGAATTCGTGACGCATCTTGGGCGGGACTTCTTCTCATTTGTTAAGCTTATATTTTGATATCACATATCGGGGGGATGATTCATTGAGTCGAAAAGTGGTGATTACCGGGCTTGGCGTCATGACGTCATTGGGACGCGATTTATCCGCCTTCTGGAATAATTTGATGGAAGGCAAATCGGGCGTCAGCTTGATCGAATCGTTCGACACCAGCGATTATCCAACGAAAATCGCCGCTTCAATCAAGGATTTCAATCCCGAGGATTATATGGATCGCAAGGAAGCGCGCAGGATGGACCGCTTCGTGCAGTTTGCCATCGCCGCCTGCCAATTCGCGATCAAGGATTCAGGACTGGTTATCGGCGAGAATGCCGACCCGGAGCGTGTGGGAGTATCGGTCGGTTCAGGAATCGGGGGCTTAAGCACATGGGAAGAGCAGAGCCGCATATTGTTTGAACGCGGACCGAAGCGGGTCAGCCCATTCTTTATCCCGATGCTGATCGCCAACATGGCTTCCGGGCAAATTTCGATTATGACCGGCGCGAAGGGACCGAACTCAACGGCAGTGACCGCTTGCGCAACCGGGACACACTCGATCGGCGATTCGTTCAAGATCATCCAGCGCGGCGAAGCCGATGTCATGATTTGCGGCGGCGCCGAAGCGACGATCAGCCCGATCGGAGTCGCCGGTTTCTGCTCGGCGCGTGCGATGTCGACGCGCAACGACGAACCGGAGCGGGCGAGTCGACCGTTCGATATAAACCGCGACGGATTCGTGATGGGCGAAGGATCCGGTGTGCTCATCTTGGAATCGTTGGAGCATGCCGAGAAACGTGGAGCGAAAATTTACGCCGAAGTGATCGGTTATGGAATGAGCGGCGACGCGTTCCATATGACTGATCCCGATCCCGACGGCGCTCGCAGGTGCATGCTACGGGCATTGAACGACGCCGGTCTGGAGCCTGGCGAGATCGATTATATCAATGCGCATGGAACGTCGACATCGGTGGGCGACAAGTCGGAAACGACGGCGATCAAGAACGCCTTCGGCGATCATGCATACAAGCTGGCGGTTAGTTCGACCAAGTCGATGACCGGACATTTGCTCGGTGCGGCGGGCGGCGTAGAAGCGCTGATCTGTTGCTTGGCGATCAAGAACGGCAGAATTCCGCCGACGATCAACCTGGACGATCAAGATCCGGAATGCGATCTCGATTACGTGCCGAACGTTCCGCGTACAGCCGACATTAAGGTGACGATGTCCAATTCATTTGGCTTCGGCGGCCACAACGCCACCATTGTGCTTCGCAAACACGAAGCGTGAAAGTGAAATTAGACGATGATGCGAAGCAACTTTTCTCAATTGCTGCAAGAGATCGATATCCAATTTCACGACGAGGGCTTATTGCGCCAAGCGTTCACCCATTCCTCGTACGTTAACGAGAATCGGCCGAAGAAGCTCGGGAACAACGAGCGGCTGGAGTTTCTGGGCGACGCCGTGCTGGAGCTGACCGTGTCGGAATACTTGTACAAGCTATACCCGGACCAGACGTGTTCGAAGCGTTCATTGGAGCGCTGTTCCTCGATCAAGGAATCGATGCGGTTCGGTCGTTCCTCCTGCGTACGATGTTTGCCGTACTCGAAGAAGTAGGACGCTCCGGCGTCGAAGATTATAAAACAGTGCTGCAGGAATTTACGCAACGAGCCGCCTTTGGCGTCGTTGTATACCGCATTCTGGAAGAACGTGGACCGGCCCATGAGCGGGTGTTCGAGTCCGAGGTTTGGATTCGCGATGTCCGGTATGGCAGCGGGCAGGGGCGTTCCAAGAAGGAAGCGGAGCAGCAGGCGGCTCGACAGACGATCTTGATGCTGAGATCCCAAGGATGGGAGATCGACTGAAGCATTTTTAAGGAACCTGGCTCCTCCAGCCTGTGCCGCCACTATCCAAAACCCCACTTTGTGGGGCTTTTTTTTAATTATAGAATTTATAAATTTTCGGGTGGGAGAGGGTCTTCCACCCTGCTTTTGTTTTTGGTATTGTTAATATATGGAAGAGAATATATTGAAGCGAA
>JAJFMO010000548.1 GCA_020697475.1 Paenibacillaceae bacterium
GGATTGTTCACGCGCCAGGAGAAGTTGACCAAGGAAGAAGTGTTCAAATGGCTGTATAGCGACGACGAGGCGATCGTTGTCGGTGAGCAGCGGCGCCTGCCGTGGAAATTGAAAGGCATGTTCGGCGCTTCAGCGACCTCTTACGGCTCCGTCGGCGAGCACTATATTCAATCGACCGGCACAGGCGCCCGGAAAGCCGGCGGTTCGTGGATTAACACGGGGGAAGGGGGAGTGGCGCCCGAGCACCTGGCTCCGGGCGTGGACGTCGTGTCGCAGATCGGTCCGGGGTTGTTCGGCTATCGCGACGATCAAGGCAATTTTTCGTGGGACGAGTTTCGCGCGAAAGCCGCGGAGCCGCATATCAAGGCGTTCGAGCTGAAATTTGCCCAAGGGGCGAAAATTCGCGGCGGTCACCTCGAAGGCAGCAAGGTGACGGAGAAGATCGCGGCGATCCGCAAAGTGCCTGTCGGCAAGACGATCAATTCGCCCAACCGTTTTCCGTTTCTCAAGAATACGGCGGATGCGCTCGGGTTTGTGAAGCAGTTGCAGGAAGAAGGCGGCAAGCCGGTCGGCATTAAAATCGTCGTAGGCGATCAGACCCGGTTGGAGTCGTTCTTTCGCACGATGCAAGAGATGGAAATATACCCCGATTTCATCACGGTGGACGGCGGGGAAGGCGGCTCTGGAGCGACGTTCAAATCAATGGCCGACGGCATGGGCCTGCCTCTGTATCCTGCGCTGATCCTCGTCGATGATGCGGCAAGGCGACAAGGCGTGCGCGATCGCTTCAAGCTGTTCGCCTCGGGCAAACTGATTACTCCGGACAAGGTAGCGATTGCCCTTGCACTCGGTGCGGATTGCGTCAACTCTGCGCGCGGGTTTATGCTGGCGAACGGCTGCATTATGGCGCTGCAATGCCATACGGGCAAATGCCCGACCGGAATTACGACGACCGATCCGAAATATCAGGCGGCGCTTGCCCCCGATGAGAAGCAATGGCGAGTGATGAATTATATTATCCAGCTGCGTGAAGGGCTGTTCGCGTTGGCCGCCGCTTGCGGATTGGAGAGCCCGCGCCATTTGACCCGCGAGCATGTGGTGTTCAAGAACGAATTCGGAAGAACGGTGCGGATCAGCGAGTTGTTCCCTTACCAGCGGCCGGGACTTAAGGTAGCCGCTTCCGTCTCCGTCGTGGAGGACACCGGATAATTTCACGATAATTTTTGCAATTTGCAAGCATGACGGGCGTTTGTTAACCGTAGTAAATTTTTTATAAAAAATGTCAGTTTAAAGCAGGAAATAATAGGTAAGTTATAGAATATATGTACAGCTTATTAAGCTCATGAAAGCTGGGTGAATTGTCGTTGAGGACGAAGGATCAAACATCATGTGTCATTCTGAACGAGGCAGGCCAAGTATTGTTGGTGCATCACGGGAATGTAGGGGAATCGTGGAGTTTGCCGGACGGAGTCGTCGATGGCAGAGATTCCGCTTGGGAGGCGGCAATTCGCAATTGTCGCGAAGATTTAAGCTTGTTGGTTGATGATTTGGAATTGAAAGGTCTCTATCATTTGTCTCATAGGGATGCTTATTGCTTCTTGTTCAAGGTCGGCAGGTACACGGGCACCCCTTCCCCAGACGGGCGCGATGTCGATGAGGTCCGATTTTTTGATGTGAACAATCTGCCTTACCCCATGTCGAACTTTACAGCCAGGCGTATCTTTGATGCGGTAGGCGAGGACGACCCGGTGCATATGCGGGAGCAGAATTTGGCGGAATATCGAATTTGCCGCGAGTAGTTTTTCTGATCCGATGAGAAAGCTCTTACAACTTCCGATCCGCTTCTACCGCCGCTTCATCTCGCCGCTGAAAGCACCGACTTGCCGATTCTATCCGACTTGTTCGCAATATGCATTGGATGCTTTGGACATACATGGTCCGCTTAAGGGCAGTTGGCTTGCGGTCAAGCGCCTGAGCAAGTGCCATCCGTTTCATCCCGGAGGTTACGACCCGGTTCCCGAGGCAAGTTCAGGCGATAAGCATTCTTAGGCATAGGTCTGTTGTCTTTCTTGACACCGATAGGATCTATTGTGTATATTGATTGGAATAATTCCATGATCCGCATTTCCCATGAAGGGATGAGTAAGCGTTCAAGCCAGTGCAGAGAGCCGGAACAAGGTGCAAGCCGGTCTGGGGTAGACGCTGAGTATGGTCCCGGAGGAATCGCCTGTGAGCGTGTCGATTGACCGTGAGCGGGCGACGTATTTCCGACGTTACACGGAGCAGTCGATTCGTTCGAGCTGGCTTAAGCCCCTTAAGATTCGTGAGATCTGGGGGAAGTTGGGTGGTACCGCGTGAGTGTGAGAGCTCTCGTCCCATGAGGATGAGGGTTTTTTTGCCTTTAAAGAATGTATTAGTTCCGGGGCCTTCCACAAAGTACCTGATCAGCATCGAAGAGAGACTCCGCTTTGTGGGGCAATTTGCATCGGCGGATATGGAAATTGAAACAAGGAGGTCATTGATGTGGAAAAGAACGGAAAAACATTTTATATCACCACTCCGATTTATTACCCGAGCGACAAGCTGCATATCGGCCATGCGTATACGACGGTCGCCGGGGACGTGATGGCCCGCTATAAGCGGTTGCAAGGGTACAACGTGCGTTACTTGACGGGGACGGACGAGCACGGCCAGAAGATCGAGCGCAAGGCGGCGGAACAAGGCGTGACGCCGATTGAATTCGTCGATCGGATTGTAGCGGGAATCAAGGAATTGTGGGCGAAGCTCGACGTATCTTACGACGACTTCATTCGCACAACCGAGCCGAGGCATATGCAGTCGGTAGCGAAAGCGTTCGAGCGCATGGTCGCGCAGGGGGATATTTATTTAGGCAAGTACGAAGGCTGGTACTGCACCCCTTGCGAATCGTATGTACTGGAGCGTCAACTGGTGAACGGGAAATGTCCGGATTGCGGGCGGGATGTGGAGAAGGTCGAGGAGGAATGCTATTTCTTCAAAATGAGCAAGTATG
>JAJFMO010000549.1 GCA_020697475.1 Paenibacillaceae bacterium
AATAAAAGAAATAGAGCATACTAATATTAAAAATTTAGTGGTTGGTGGGTTTCTTATGTTAAAAACGAACGTGCAAAAAACGGGCAAAAATCCGGTTGAAAACCGCGATTGTTCGGCAAGCGGCAATAACTGGGATGAAGCGAAGTACCAATTAAACGCTTTATCGTATTGGGGTGAGCAGCAGCCGGATTTGAAACGAACGGCGATCTGTTCCGGGCTGATTATTACCGGGGTGCTCGGTTCCATGTTGCTCGGCAACATTATTGCAACGGCGGGCGGGTTGGTGGCGGCCGGTTTGTATTACTTGACTCACTATCAGGAGGAAGGCCGATCTTAACATGCTTTTCATTATACAGCAGAGCGCAGCGAAACGCATGCGCTCTTTTGTATCGTATGGGGTATCATATGGAAGGTTGACGGGCATAATGTGGCTATGGAAGCCGTAAAATCATTTTCACAATAAATAAAGGGGAGAATTCCATGATCAGATTAGCCGGTATCGTACTAGGCGCTTGCCTGGCTTTCCTCGACGATTTCCTGTTCTAAACAAAGGGTGAAATTCATGTTCAGGGGGAAATTCGCGCCGTCTTTTTCTGCAGCTTGCCAAGGGCAAAATCCATAAGTACGGCCAGTAAGGCCGCGAAGATCGCTCCGGCGTAGACTCGAATGGGGTTGCCCAGCGTCAGGCCGGCATAAATTTCCCTTCCCAACCCTTCGCCACCGATGATCGGCGCCAAAGTCGCCACGCCGACAGCGATGACGACGGCGACCCGCAGACCCGCCATCACGAACGGGAGCGCGAGCGGAAGCTGGATTTTGCGCAAAATTTGCCAAGAGCTCATGCCCACTCCGACAGCCGCTTCCGTCACACTGCGATCGACCTGGGTGACGCCGACATACGTATTGCGAATAATCGGCAGCAATGAATAGAGGAACAACCCGACGACCACGCTGTTGAATCCGAGGCCGAACACGAGCATCAAGAGCGCGAGCAGCGCCAGACTGGGAAATACCTGAATCACATTGGCGCAAGCCAAAATAGTCGTCGACAGCTTGCGATTCCTGGCGCTCGCTACTCCAAGCGGAACGCCGACCAACAAAGCCAAGGCGATGCCGCAAGCCACCATAGCAATGTGGCCGAGCAAGAGCACCCCCATGTACCCCGCATGATCACTGAGATACGTCAACAGTTGAAGCACAGTCCCGCCTCCTTTCAAGCAATTCTCTAGGAATTGCGTGATACGTAACCTTTCGATCATCGATCACTTACTTCAACAACCCTTTCTCCTTCAGGAAATCCACCGCCACTTGTTTGGGAGTCTTTTTCTCAATATCGACCTTATAATTCAGATCTACCATCGTCTTCGTGTCGATCTTCCCGACCAGCTTCTGAATCACCGCATCCAGCTGCGGATACTTCTCGAGCGTCTTCTTATTGGTCGCCGGGCTGGCATCGTAAGGCGGGAAGAAGCTCTTGTCATCCTTCAGCACAACGAGATTGTCCGCTTGAATGCGCGGGTCCGTCGTGTAAGCCAATACAATGTCCACCTGCTTGTTCGCGATGGCGCCATAGACCAGGTTAATGTCCATCGGATGCGGATCCTTGAAGCTAAACCCGTACTCCTTCTGGAACGACTCGTACCCGTCGTCCCCCCGTTCCAGCCACGTCGTATCGACGCCTAATACCATATCTTTCGCGTAAGGAGCAAGGTCGGACACTTTCTGCAAATGATCTTTATCAGCAACGTCTTTGCGCACTGCAAATCCGTACGTATTCTCGAATCCGAATGAGTCGTAGTATTTGAACCCGTAATGTTCTTTGAACCCATCCTGCGCTGCTTTGAGCACCTGGGCCCGGTCATGATTTTTTACCGTAATGGGAAAATGATTGTTGAAAATTTCACCGGAGTAAAGATAGCCGATTTGAATATCGTTATTTTTGAGAGCATCGATTTCCACCTGCGCGGCTGCCAGATCCGTCTTGATCTTCACCGACAGGTCCGTATCTTGCTCAATGAGTGCTTTGTACATTTCAGAGAGAATCTTTTGCTCGGTGTACGTTTCCGCCCCGATCGTAATGTCCGTTTTCCCGCACGCCGTTAAACACAAGGCCGACACCAACAGAATACTTAATACGATTAATAATTTTTTGTTCATGATTCCTCCTACAACCGATTTTTTTGATAAATTATCCCGAAACATGTTCAGCCGACCGCATTGCCTGATCGGGTCTTGCTCGCTGTCAATCGTTCGATCGCTCCGAGCAGCCAATCCGCCAGCAGCGCCAAGATGATCGCGGCCGCCGCTCCGGTAAAGACCAACTCTTTCTTATTAACTCCGATTCCGGAGACGATCATGTCTCCTAACCCGCCGGCCCCGATTAAAGCGGCCAACGTCGTCCAACTGATGATATAGACGGTCGTCATGCGCAAGCCGGACATGAGATAAGGCAGCGCCAGCGGCAGCTTGATCTGAAACAACTGCTGCATCGGACCGTACCCCATCCCTCTCGCCGATTCCAGTACGGAAGCGTCCACCGAATTCAAGCCGGCGAACGTGCTTCGCAAGATCGGCAGCAGCGAGTACAGAAACAAGGCGAATATTGCCGGTTTCGGACCGATCCCGAACAGCGGGATCAACAGCGCCAGCATCGCCAGGCTGGGGATCGTCTGCAGCACATTGGTGCACGTAAAAACAAAAGATTGCACCCATTT
Source organism: Paenibacillaceae bacterium (assembly GCA_020697475.1). Taxonomy (GTDB): domain Bacteria; phylum Bacillota; class Bacilli; order Paenibacillales; family NBRC-103111; genus JAJFMO01. Next base: position 2,715 of record JAJFMO010000549.1, read on the forward strand.
GACTTTGCTTTGAGCGAGATAGATTCCAAGCGGTATGGCAACTAGCGCGCCGCCAGCGACGGCGATTCCGGAGATCATCAGATGCCGCCCTGTGTCGTCCAAAATATCCGGGTAGCGGGTTTGCAAAAAGTTAGCATAAAATTGCAGGACGCCGAGCAGCCCATCAGGCGGATTCATCGATCTCCTCCTCCTTTCGCTGTGGCGGATAGACGTCAGCCATATGGCGAACGACGCTGCCCCGAGTAATAAGGCCGACAAATTTGGCATCTTCCCCAACAACCGCCAGGTTGGACAATTGGTTCTCACTCATCACAGAG
>JAJFMO010000060.1 GCA_020697475.1 Paenibacillaceae bacterium
ATCAGACTGCCGATACATAAGAAATACGGACTTGCTTGTTCCTCTTCGCCGAGTAAGCCGCGAATCCGCTTGTCCGTCTGCTGGGCTTGCGCAAAGCAGCGGGAATACAGCTCTTGCGAGGATATATAAGCATCGACAGGGTACAATAACAACATCCGGTTGTTCATCCATTTGACGGAAGCGAGCACTTCGGCGGTGTTCCATTCCCAGATCGGGATTTTCGCGGCAGGCGCGCCGTAGACCATCAAGCTGAAGAGCCCGCTGCCCCGCGGAAACAGGTCGTCCTGCAGCTTGGCGTCCACCTGACCGCCGTCGAGGTACGACTGAATCCGCAGCGCCAGCTGCATCTGCTTCGTCTGCTCCACCTGCTGCTTCCATTGCTCGACCTGAAGGGACGCTTCGCGCTTGCTCATCAACACCGAACGAATTTCCAATATATTCGAGATGAGCTCCTCCGGCTCCATCGTCGGCTTCAGCACGTAATCCTGGGCGCCGAGCTTCATCGCTTCCTTCACATAAGAGAAATCGTCGAGACAGCTGAGCACTAGCACGCCGACCTGCGAATCCGCCTGCTTCAACCGGCGAATGAGCTCCAGTCCGTCCATCCGCGGCATCAGGATATCGGTGACAAGAATATCGACCGACTCCGTCTGCAACAGATCCCATGCCTCCACCCCGTCGCTCGCTTCGCCGACCAGATGCAAGCCGTGCTTCTCCCAATCGACCAAGCTGCGCAAACCCCGCCGTACGATCGGTTCGTCGTCTACAACCAAAACATTCATGCTCTCTTACACCTCGCTTTGATGTACAGGCAAAGACAGACGAATCGTCGATCCTTGCTGTTCTTTGCTGATGACCCGCATTTTATAATCGTTGCCGTAATATAATTTGATCTTCTCGCGAATGTGGCGCAGCCCGATCCCGCTCATCCGTTCCTGCAAGCCGTCGGTCTTGCCGATCGGCTCGCCGCTGTCCGGGTCGATCTTCATCCCGATGCCGTTGTCCTCGACTTCGCAGAACAGCAAATCGCGGTCGATCCAGGCGCGGATTGTGATCAGCCCTTCACGCTTGCTCGGCTCGATGCCGTGAATGCAAGCATTCTCCACAAGCGGCTGCAAAATCATCCGCGGCACCAGGCACAACGAGGCGAGCTGATCGACTTCGAAATTGACTTGAACGCGGTCGCCGTAGCGAAACCGCTGAATTTCCATGTAATCGCGGATCAACCCGACTTCTTCTCGCAGTGTGATGAAGTCGCCTTTCTTGCCCAAGCTGGCTTGCAGCAGCCGCACCAGGGCGCTGATCACTTCAGAAATTTGCGGGGTCTTGTGCAGCTTCGCAACCCATTTAATTGTATTCAGCGTGTTGTACAGGAAATGCGGGTTCAACTGGTATTGCAGCGCCTCGATCTCCGCTTCCTTCTTCAGCGACTCCTCGCGCTTCACTTGCTTGATCAAGTCCTCCAGCCGGTTGAGCATCTGGTTGTAACTGTGGCCGAGTTCGTTGATTTCCTGTGCGCTGTTGGGCACCCAATACGCCTTCAAGTCGCCGCGCTCCGCGCGAGTCATCAAGCTGCGCAACTGGTTGAGAGGACGAGTAATATATCGGGAAAAAATGATTCCGCCAATCCAACACAGCAGCAGCAATATCGCAGCGAATAACTTTGCCGCGTTCTTCAACGCGCGGATGGCTGCCTCATGAAACCGGTTGCCGACCACCCATTGGGATGTCCACACCTGGTCATCGATCCGCAGGTTCTGCTGCGAAGTGATTGTGCCGGCCGTCGTCGTCACATTGGCGTCTTGGACAGGGTCGCCTTCCCGGTGTTTGGCGTCCGCCTTGGACGGCGGTTGCACCTGGGGCTGCGCCGACGACTGGGCAGGCGATTGCTCGCCTTGGCGGTAAACGACGTTGCCGCTTGCATCCACGATCGTTCGGCTAATAAACGTCCCTTGATCTTCGATTTCTTCCATCAAGTCGCTCAAATTGATCGTCATTGAGATGCGGCCTTCACCGCCGCTCAGCTCCGAACCGATGACCGGTCCGTTGTAGGTCAGGCCATAGACGGTGCGATTCACCACCCACACTTCCGATGGCACGAAGCCGGGCCTCGCCGCCGGGTCGGGCCAATTGCCGGTGTCCCGCTCCCCGAGCGGCTGCAGGCATACCGTGGTAGCCGCCCGTTCGGTCAGCAGACACACCTGCGTGACATGGCCGACACGGTTTGCGAACTGGCGCAGCAGAATGACAGTGGCGTTCTGCTGTTGCAGAGCCAGCTCACCATCGGTTCCGCGGTTGTGCTGTGTCGACACATACTGCTGAATGTCCGGATCGTTGGACAATACGTCGGCGGCTGAGGTAGCGCTCGCAAGCGACCGCTGCAGACGCTGCATTGCCCCGGCATGCCGGATCTGGACGCTGTCCGCCATCTCTTGTTTGGCGTACAACGTCGATTCGTGGTAGAACCAATACGTCCCCGCCGCAAACGGCAAGGCGCCGACCAGTATGAAATATAGAATCAACCGGAACAGGAAACTGTTCATCGGCGGTTTCAAATGATTTTCCATTGTGTATCACCAAATACATTTATTCGACGCGTTAGGACGTAATTCCTACTTGCATACTTTTCTTTGCCGATCCAATCGGGTAGTATATGATGGAAAAATGTTTGATGGTAACCATATGAGGGAACGGTAGGGGGGAATTGGATGTGATATCATTGGGCGCCGTACATTTCACTTTCTTAGGGCTAATAGCGCAAATCATAGCCGGGCTGTTGGCTGTGGGAGGAATCGTCGGAGTTATCATCTTCTTCTACTATTTGCATGCGATCAAGAAAGCCGTCGATCGGCTGAACGAGAACTTCGACGTCATCATTGGCGAGCGAAGATGGTCGGCCGAGCAACGGCTGCGGGAAACGATCGAGAAGAAGATGCAGGATTAAGTTATATTAGAAGATTAAACAGCACCGGATCCTTGTTCAACTCCAAATACTGCACGCCCCGACTGCGCATCCGCTCGATCAGAGGCTCGTAGTCCTCGCGGCGCTTCAGCTCGATGCCGACCAGCGCCGGCCCGTTATCCTTGTTGTGCTTCTTCGTATATTCGAACCTTGTAATATCGTCGTCCGGCCCCAGCACCTCATCGAGAAATTCCCGCAAAGCCCCCGCCCGCTGAGGAAAATTCACGGTAAAATAATGCTTCAATCCTTCGTAAATGAGCGACCTCTCCTTGATTTCCTGCATCCGATCAATATCGTTGTTGCCGCCGCTGATGACGCATACGACGTGTTTGCCCTTGATTTCTTCGCGGAAACGGTCAAGCGCAGCGATTGGCAAGGCGCCTGCGGGCTCGGCGACAATCGCGTTGCGGTTGTACAGATCGAGCATCGTCGTGCATACTTTGCCTTCGGGCACTTGCACCAGCTCGTTGATCGTTTCACGGACTAAGGCGTACGTCAGCCGCCCCACCTTCTTTACTGCTGCCCCGTCAACGAACGGGTCGATCTGGCCCAGGGCAACCGGCCCTCCTTGCTCAAACGCCGCGCCCATCGAAGCCGCCCCTTCCGGCTCCACCCCGATCAACTTCGTGGCCGGCGAGATCGTCTTGACGTAGGCGCCGATTCCAGCGGTCAATCCGCCCCCGCCCACTGTGGCGAACAAATAATCGATCGGCGCTTCGGCGCTCTCAACGATCTCCTTGCCTACTGTAGCGTTGCCGGCAATGATGCTCGCATCGTCGAACGGGTGAACGAACGCCATTCCCTGCTGCTCACTGGCGCGCACCGCTGCAGCATATGCGTCGTCGAACGTGTCGCCGGTCAGTACGATGTCCACCCATTCGCCGCCGAACAGCGCAACTTGCGACACCTTCTGGCGCGGCGTCGTGCTCGGCATGAAGATTTGTCCGCGAATTTGCATGGTGTTGCATGAATAGGCAACGCCTTGGGCGTGATTGCCCGCGCTGGCGCATACGACGCCGCCCCGGCGCACCTCTTCCGGCAAGCTGCGAATGCAAAAATAAGCGCCGCGAATCTTAAAGGAGCGGACGATCTGCAAATCCTCTCGCTTCAAATAGAGATGACAGCTGTATTTTTCCGATAATAACCGATTTCTCTGCAGCGGGGTGTGGACGATCACGTCCTTCAACACATGCGAGGCATGCATAATCTGTTCCATGCTGACTTTCGCTTCGTTCGGCCGCACTTCCATGACCCGCACTCTCCTTCTATCCCGCTAACTTACAAATAATTCCGCATATTATACACCTCGCCAAGCGAGACTGTCAAAAATATATTGTGGAAAAATAGGCGGCAAAGTATAATACATTCGAAGCTGCATACAGCGCTTTCACATTTGATTTACAGGGGGAAAATCTATGGTGAGCTTGCGCAAAAAATGGTTTGTTTACTTGTTGGCCGTTATGACGGCGCTTACTTTGGCCGGCTGCGGCCAAGACGGAAGTACGGGGGCCAGCGGAGCATCCGGCGAAGCGGCAGGAAGTAACGCAGGCGGAGCCGCCGACGCCAAGCCGTCGGCAGAACAACCGATGGGGAACATTACATTATCCATCTTTCAGCAAGGAGCATCGATCTCGGATGAGGAGTACAATAACTTGATCGTCGAGCCGATCAAGAAGAAATACCCGTCCGTGACGCTGCAGTTGATTCGAACCGGCAAAGGTTCGACGAGGGAAGATTTGGTCGCGGCGGGATCGTTCCCGGACATCGTGTTCTCCAGCGCGTTCGACTTCTACGGATATTTGGATCTGGGCATTCCCATCGACTTGAGCAGCTACATCAAGAAGTATCAATTCGATGTCAACCAGTTCCAGCCGAGCGCCGTGCAGGCGATCCGTTCGTTCGGCACACAAGGGCAGTTTTACGCTTTGCCTTTCTCCATGAACTTCAGTGCGATTTATTACAATAAAGATATTTTCGATACGTTGGCGATTCCTTATTTGAAAGACGGGATGGATTGGAATCAGCTGATTAATGTGGCCAAGCAAATTTCCGCCAAGGGCGGCGACCGCTTCCATCCGTTCGGCATAACCGCCTACGACAGAATGACCTATAACTTGCAGCGAGTTGACCTGAAAACGAAGAAGGCGACGTTGACCGGCAGCGACTGGGTGCAGGTGTTCAATTTGGTCAAGTCGATCAAGGAAATCCCGAACAACAACGTAAATACGTCGGACAATTTCTTCAAAAATAAAGATTTGGGCATGCTGCTTGTGTATGGCGCTAATTTTCTTGGAGCTGCGGAAACGGCGGCTACCGAAGGCAATTCGCTCAAGTGGGACGTCGTCTCCTATCCGACGAGGCAAACTCCAGGCCAAGACGGGGTGGAGTCGCAAATTCACACGTTCATGGTCTCCTCGGCAAGCAAGCATCCGGACGAAGCGTTCCGCATCATCTCCTACATTACGAGCAACAAGGACATTCTGACCACCGCTTCCAAACAAGGTCGGATGCCGGCGCTCAACAACAAGGATGTGCAGAACGTGTACGCCGCCGAGCTGAAGTCGACGCAAGGCACGAACATCCAGACCATTTTCAAGCAAAAATACGCCCCCAACACCCATCCCTCACGGTATGATCGAGCGATCGCTCCCGCGTTGCAAGATGCCGAGAAGGCGGTCGTCACCCAAGGCCTCGATATCAATACAGCCTTGCGGCAGGCGGAGGAGAAAGCGAATCAGATTATCGCCGAAATGGATGCCACGGGCACGAAGTAAATATAGGACAACAAAACACGCTCGAGCCGCCATGGCTTGAGCGTGTTTTGTTGTCGGCGGTTACGCGCTGGCCGCACCATTCTTCGATTCTTTTGCCGCTTTTTTATCCTTGCGCTCCTCACGGTCTTTCTTCTTCGTCGGATCTTGAGTCTGATCTTCGTTCTGATCCTGGCTTGGGGCCAGGCTATGGAAGCGGGCTTCGGAACCGGGCTTCTTCTCCTTGTGCACCATGCTCCCACCGAGATGTCCGGTGTAGCTGACGAGCAACACCCCGATCAATGCGGCTGCCAAGTAGGCGAAGCTGCGACCGGGTTCGATCTTCTTGCGGAGATAGAGCCACAAGCGCACCACAGTTAACGCGATGAAGAAGATCATCGTGATTTTGCCGAACAGCTCATGGGTATGCAGCAACGGCTCTCGCTCCTCTTCGGGTCCGGTCATGACCGCAGCGATCGCCCCGAGTGTACCGACAATGAGACAGAGAAGCCCGGCGGCATGCCATTCCCTCTTCTTGAACGCCTTGGCCAACACGTCAAACACGAAGCTGAAGATCAGCATCGCGATCGGAACGTGAATCACAATGAAATGCAAATTTTCGATCAGGTACGCCATAGGAATTCTCCTTCGTCTATTCGGGTCTGGTGACGTTTAGTATGGATGACGAGGATGAATTCCAATTTAACGGGAGCTTAAAATGGAATTAAATTTATAGCCAAAGTTCGATATGATATTAGCTAAAATGAAATAGTGTAATTTATAAATTAGCTATATTATGATAATATTTATATATATTAGCTAAATGAGGTGACGTTAATGAAAGTGCCTTCCACTGATGCCCAGAATAATTTCGGCAAGTATTTGAAGTATGCAGAAGCGGGTGAAGAAATTATCGTGACGAGGAAAGGCAAAGATGTCGCGAGGATTGTTCCCTGCGAACCGCCGGGCGGCGGATTACTCAAAGAAGGGGCGGCTGAATACGCTGCGGGAAGCGCGAAGATGAGCTATGAAGACTTCCTGGAGTTGTCGGAGAAGTCGGAGCAACGGTTTGAACTGATCGACGGTGTGGTTTATAACCTTGCTTCGCCGACCTTCGACCATCAGCGAATCGTTGGCGATTTGCTCGTCATTTTCCATAATTGGTTCAAGGGAAAATCATGCGCTGTCCTGGTTTCTCCCTTCGATGTTACGCTATTCAAGTCGGAGGACAACCCTTCTGTCGTACAGCCGGATCTCCTGGTTGTGTGCGATCGGCACAACGTGGACACCAAAGGAAAATACCGGGGAACGCCCGATTTGGTCGTTGAAGTACTGTCCGTCTCGACAAGAAGCAAGGATATGCTGGTGAAACTCGATCTTTACATGCAGAGCGGCATTCGCGAGTATTGGGTTATCAACCCTATCAACGAAGAAATTCATGTATACAAGTTCGAGGACGGAGAAATAACGGACAATCGGGCATTTATCCGGCGGGCGGCGGATGTTGCGTGTTCGTTCTGTTTCGACGGGTTGCGGGTGGAATTGGAGGGCGTGTTTTAACAAGGTAAAAAAAAGAAATGGCATCACTGCCACTTCTCGCGATACGGGGTGCCGGTTCTTTAAGCTGTCGGCGGTTCGCCCATCGTGTTGAGACCGAAAAGGTCTTCGCCTTTGATTTGAATGCACGTATGTCCGGGGTACAGCTTCTCGGAGTATACGCGTACGAACGGCTTGGTAACACGCATAGCCATCCCAAGCCTTCGCTTCTGCGAGTGATTCGGTCCGGCATAATGCAGCGTTCTCTCGTTAAAGAGGAAGAATTCTCCGGGTTTTAACTCGATTTTGACCGCTTTTTTAATATCTACCACCTTCGGATCCGGTACAAGCTCCCATCCGACATCATTCTGATTCTTAACTAACGGGATGTGCTTTCTATGAGAACCGGGTATGACCTCCATGCAGCTGTTCTCTACCGTGGCTTCTGTTATCGCCAGCCATGCCGATATATTCAACACCGGTTCGATCGGCCAATACGTCCCGTCCTGATGCCATACGGTCTCGCGGTCTCCGGGCTTCTTCTCCCATAAATTCGTGCGCCACAAGATCAAATCTTCGCCGAAGATCGACGCCATCCGGTCGATAATCGCTGGGTGCGTACTCAAGTCGTACATAATCCTGTGATCGAGATGGCGGGATTGCGCGTTGGGGTTGATATAGGTATCGCCTGGTTTGGAATGAACGGTGTCGGATTTTTGCGGCAACACTTTCTCGTCGATATATTGCAGGATGCTTTTCATTTCCTCAGGTGGACAAACGGCGAACGGCCCCAAATACCCTTCTTCGTGATAGCGGTTAATTTGTTCCTTGCTCAGCTGATATTCTGGTAAAATCATACTTAAAGCACGCCTCCCCATGAATAATAATTCCTGCACAAATTGTATCATACACTTGCGGTGACCGATAGATAAGTATATTGCTTGTGAAGGGGGTTTCGCCTTGTCGGAGGAGCATCGTAAAATAATATTAGCCGGATATATTTGTCTCGATATGACACCGGACATCGGCGTCGGGTTTCGGAGTTTCGGGGATGTGTTCCAGCCCGGCAATCTGGTGCAGGCGGGGCCGATCGCCTATTCGGCGGGCGGAGCGGTTGCCAATACAGGGACGGCACTGTGCAGACTGGGGCATAAGGTGGAGTTGGTGGCGCGCATTGGCAACGATGCTCTAGGCGACGAGGTACTTCGTTGCCTGGCTACGGTGGAACCCGGGTTGGGCCGGCACCTTCTCCGGGAAGATGGCGATCACACGGCATATGCCTTGGTGTTCAGCGCGCCGGGGGTCGAGCGGATGTTTCTCGTTTATCAAGGAGCGAACGACTCGTTCGATAGCGGTGATGTGTCCGATGAGGCGATAGCGGGGGCGTCGTGGCTGCATTTTGGCTACCCGCCGATCATGGAGCGGATGTGCAGCGGGCAAGGCGAGCGGATGGCGGAGCTTTTCGCTCGGGCTAAGGGGCATGGGCTGACCACCTCGCTCGATATGGTTAAGCCGAGTGCGGAGGTGCTGGCGCAGACCGATTGGCGAGCTTTCTTGCACAACGTGCTGCCTCATACCGATTTCTTCTGCCCCAGCTTGGAAGAAATCTATAACATGTTGCATCCGGGGATGGACTTGGGGGCTTTGGGGCGGGAGCGTCCCGATGAGGCTATGTTGAGAGAGATGGCTGGAGAATTGCTTGCACTTGGGGCGGCGGTGGTCGTTATTAAGTTGGGAGAACACGGACTTTATGTACGGACGTCGAGCGATGCTGGTCGGCTGGAGCGGATTGGTGCGGGGGGGCCTTCGCCTGTTGAGTTAGAGGCGTGGGTTGGCCAGGAGTTTCATATGCCTTGCTACTCTGTCGAGGTGGCCGGGACGAACGGCGCCGGTGACAGCACAATTGCCGGCTTGATCTCCGGCGTCATCCAAGGCTTGCCGCTGGAAGAAGCGGCGCGGTTCGCATGCGCCGTCGGCGCGTTCAGCGTCGAGGGGAGCGACGCCACCGGCGCCATTCCCCGGCGCGAACGGGTGTGGGAGCGAACCCGCGCCGGGTGGGCTCAACGGGAGACGCTTCCCGGATAAATCGCCGGCGCTTCCCGGTAACGGTGCGCATTAAGCAGCTTGAACGGATGGTGTCCGTACAACGAATTGCGCTGGAACGGTTGGTCGATCAGCGGCTTGTAGTTGTTCAGCGAGTTCGGGTCGTCGTCAATCAAATACGGGCTTGACTCCCCCTCGCCGTTCAGATTGACCGCCGAAACTGCGTAGCCGGATATCGGGTCACCGGCACCCTTGCGGCAGCAGAATTGGGTCTCTTCTCCCGAGTACAGCAGGGCGATCCGGCCGGCGTCGTCCTTGCGATATAGGCGATAACTTTGCGCCCCTAAAATTTTACCCCATGAAAAATTCAACTGCTCCCCAAGGATCACGATATCCAGTCCTTCCGGCGGCAAAGGCTTGTCAGCCGTTGGGTAGACGGGGTACTCGTGCGACCAATCGCCGTTCTTATGGTCGTTTCGGCCGCGTACTCGAACGAAATATTTCGTGCCGTTAACAAGCCCGTCCACCCGGCAATGGGTCTCTTTCACCCGGCTGAACGCTCGCCAGGTTCGACCCAAGCCCGCGCTCAACTCGATTTCATAGTCGTCCGCTCCCGCCGCAGCCGTGAATACAACCTCGCACAAGCCGTCGGCATGCACCACGTTTGCGATCATCGGCTTCGCCGGTGTCGGCAACTCGCCCGCTCGTACCAGCTCGAGTGTATGTTCCCCCGCCGGGATCGGGTACGTCCCTTGTTCGTCCGGTTCGCATCGAGCCGAATCGACGAACAGGTCGGCTTCGCCAAGACTTTCGCTGGCAACGAGGATCCGATCGTCGTGCAGACAAGAAACATGACCGGTTGCCTCACCCGTGGTCGTCAGACGCAGGCTTATCCCTGTTTTACCGGATGCGGAGGCGAGACGAATTCCATGGGCGCAGATGATGTGGCCCTGGATGAGCGCAGCTTCAACGTCCCCGTTCCCGTGCACGCGAAGCGCCCCGGACGTGCCGTCAAACTCGACTCCGTCGTATTTCCCCTTCAGCCGCTCCTGACTTCGGAACAACGTATCCTGAAAGTCACCGGTGGAGATGGTTGCTCCGTAACCTTTTTTCACCACTTGAAGATCTTCCCGATGACTTACGATGGCGAAGCTGTCCCCCGACCCCTCATACCACACGGAGTCGATGCTGCTCACCGCACTCGTAGTCGTCAGCCTGCTCGTATACTCCACCTTGGACAGCATGTGGATGTAGGGCATCTCGTCGAAGCTCAATACGCTCCACAGAAA
>JAJFMO010000061.1 GCA_020697475.1 Paenibacillaceae bacterium
GGAAGAAATCTGCGGCTTGTAGCCTATAAGGAAGGATGTATGGAACCTCATGCGGTTTGACGAAGCTTATTCCGGCAACGTATTTATCGCCAGCTCCGCCGACTACGCCGCCTCCAAAGCGGTCATCTACGGCATGCCGATGGATTATACCGTCAGCTTTCGCCCAGGGTCGCGGTTCGGCCCGGCGCGCATTCGCGAAGTGTCGATCGGCTTGGAAGAATACAGCCCCTATTTGGACAAAGGGCTTGAAGAAATCACTTACTTCGACGCGGGAGACTTGCTGCTTCCGTTCGGCAACCCGGCACGTTCCCTGGAGATGATCGGAGCCTATGTACGCGGGTTGCTGGACGACGGCAAATTCCCGCTGGGGTTGGGCGGCGAGCACCTCGTGTCCTGGCCCGTCATTCGCGAAGTTTACGGCCGCTATCCCGACCTCGCGCTGATCCATATCGACGCCCACGCTGACTTGCGCGAGCAATACGAGGGGGAGCCGCTGTCCCACTCCACCCCGATTCGCAAGGCGGCCGGGCTCATCGGCGGCCGCAACGTGTATCAGTTCGGGATTCGCTCCGGCACCCGAGAAGAGTTCGCTTACGCGCGGGAAAACTTGAACTTGTATCCGTTCGACGTGCTGGAGCCGCTGCGCAAGGTGTTGCCGGCGCTGGCCGGCCGCCCGGTCTACCTCACCATCGACATCGATGTGCTCGATCCGTCGGCCGCTCCCGGCACCGGCACAGCGGAAGCCGGCGGCATCACATCGAAGGAACTGCTTGCCGCAGTTCATGCCATAGCCGCTTCCGACATCCGCGTCGTCGGCGCGGATGTCGTCGAGGTGGCGCCGGTGTACGACCCGACGGAGCAAACCCAGATCGCTGCCGCCAAGCTGGTGCGGGAAATTTTGCTCGGCTTGGTGAAGGCATAACAAGGGGCCGATCTATAATGAAGAAGAGTGTCGAGATCGAAATTCATAGCACAAGCGACGCCCAGACCGTCGTGCAGAAAGCGGCCGGGGAGGTGTATGTGAAGCCCGATGCCGTCTACCTGAAATACAAAGAGCCGTCTTACGACATGGGCCAAACGTCAACCACGCTGAAGATCCGTCCCGACACGATCAAGGTCATCCGACACGGTGACGTGCAGTCGGAGCAGGAGTTTTCGTTGAATAAACGTGTGCTCGGGTTTTACTACCTCCCCCAAGGTCGGACGGGGCTGGAGACGTTCACCCACTCCATGTTGGTGCAGCTCGATGAGGGAATCGGCTTCGTCACCTGGAGCTACGACTTGTCCATGATGGGCGATGCCCAAGGCTCGTACGATCTTCGCGTGGACATCCGCGACACAAGCGCCGGTTGAACGCACCCCCGGCGGGGTGCGTCCCTGGTTCAGCGCGTCACAGACTTAAGCGCCCGACGCGCATTGACCACCTTGATCACTTTGGCCGGCTTCTTGCCGCTCATTCCGCCGGAGGTGCGTATCGCATGCCTGCGCAGAATTTGCTTGATTTGCATCGGGGTCAGCCCCGGCCGCCTCGCCAGCATCAACGCCACGACGCCGGAGACGTGGGACGTGGCCATCGATGTGCCGCTCATCTCATGATACCGGCCGTACAGCCACGTCGAATAAATCCGGTTGCCCGGCGCATAAATATCGATCAACTTGCCCCGATTGCTGAACGGGGCAATTTTATTGCGCTCATTGACCGCCCCGACCGAGATCGTCTGACGGAAGCCGGCCGGATAGTCAACCTTGCTGCGAAACCCGTCGTTGCCTGAAGAGGCGACGATCGAGATGCCCGCGCGGGCGACGTTGCGCACCGTATCCTCAAGCGATTTGCTGTATCGTTTCATCCCGAAGCTCATATTGATGATCGGGATTTTGTTCTGTACGCACCATTCCATCCCGGCGATAATGTCGGAGACGAAGGCGCTGCCGTTCTTGTCGAACGATTTCACCGGATGGATGACCGCTTGCGGTGCCACGCCTGTAATCCCGCTCTTACTTGCCGCGGCGATCGTCCCGGCGATATGCGTGCCGTGCCCGTTATCGTCGACCGGCGGCATATTGTGATGGATCAGATTGATCCCTTTGCCGATCGCTCCGCGCAAGTCGGGATGCGAGTAATCGATTCCGGTGTCGATCACCCCTATGCCGATCTGATCGCCCGTGCTGTAGGCCCACGCCTGCGGCGCCTGAATCCGCTTGACGCCCCATGGAATGCGAGGCGCTTCACCCGATTTGGCCGCGCTGCGGGGTGCGTGGATGTTCATCTTCGTATCAACCTCCACACTGTGTACGAAAGAAAACGTTGACGTTGCGGCAATCCCTCGGGACGATCTGAACGAAAGCGGGCAAGAGATCGCATGAATCATCGATAAAGGCTGAATGAGCCTGACCGTCTCTTTCTTGCACATTTGTCTGATCTTCCGCAAACATCGGCGGAACATGAGGGGATTGCGGAAACGGATAATCTGCCGCTGCTCCGCCTGCGTCTCACCCGCCAACTCCTCCTGTAAACATTCGATGAATCGGCTAAAATCCGCCATGTGCTGTACGCCCCCCTAACCAAGCAACAAATCTGCTTATGGAGTATGATATGTTCGGGGGTTGGCCGGAGCGTGGGAAGTCCGCCTTTTTTCGTACAAATAGGTGATCGGTCGTGTCATTCGCGGATGCCCGACATAGGATGAAGGAGGAAGGGATGCATCGATAAGCGTTGGGCTGGTCCAGCGCTTTTTTCTTTTACACCCTTGGGCAGCGCGTAATTCGTTTGCATTTTTACAAAAAATAGGTTTTACTATATGGAGATTATTTGACAATGCGAAGGGATGTGCCTGGATGAGTAGCGGGTATACGCTGAAAATATCGAAAGATCGGGCGATGGAAATGCCGATGGTCGACCTGGCTTTCGAAGTGTTGAAGTCGGCCAACGTGCCGTTCTATTACCGGGATCTGATGGGGGAAATCGCGAAGTTTAAGGGGCTCTCCGAGGAAGAAGTCAAGCAAGTGATCGCTCAATTATATACAGAGATTAATATAGACGGGCGGTTTGCCTGCGTGGGCAGCAATCTGTGGGGACTCAAGCGCTGGTATCCGGTCGATAAGTCCGAGGATGCGATCACGAGCGGCAAGCGTCCGAGAATTATCAACGACGAAGACGATGAAGACGATCTGGATGAAGATGTCTACATCGAGGAAGAAGATATCTTCACCAGCGAAGACCCCGATGAAGAGGCCGAGAAGGAAGAGGAAGAAGAGTACGACGCTTACGAAGAGGATTTGAACGAATTCGAGGCCGACGAAGAACCGGTGGAGGAAGGCTTCATCGAGGAGGAAGAACTCGACGATAGCGCAGACGATGCGGCGGAAGACGACGAGGAAGATGCGGACGACGAAGAGCCTGCAGACGAAGAAGAAGAAGCCGGCGGCAAGCCGGCGCCGGCCAAGAAGAAATCGTCCCGTTGACGAGGCTGAAGCTTAAGTTCGGAGGGCTCACGGGAGCTTGTACGGCGTGGGATCCTTGTCCGGCTTGGCTTCGGGCTCGTCCCCTTGACAGGGGATACCCATCACGGTAAGATATTGCATGGGCTATAGATTTGCCGTTCGGTTCGGCAATTTTACATAAAAGTGCCCCGTGAACAGCGGGTGTCACTTTTTTTGTTTTTACTGGCAACCAGGAGAATTCTCGGGAGGTAGTTCATCTTGTCAAAGTATATTTTCGTGACCGGCGGAGTCGTTTCATCCCTGGGCAAAGGGATCACTGCAGCTTCGTTGGGCAGATTGCTGAAGAATCGGGGACTGAAGGTCACGATCCAGAAATTCGATCCTTACATTAATGTAGACCCGGGAACGATGAGCCCGTACCAGCACGGCGAGGTGTTTGTCACGGACGACGGGGCGGAGACCGACCTCGATCTCGGCCATTACGAGCGATTCATCGATATTAATTTGTCTAAAAACAGCAACGTCACTACGGGGAAAATTTACTCTTCCGTCATCACCAAGGAACGCCGAGGGGAGTATTTGGGCGGCACGGTACAGGTCATTCCCCACATTACGAATGAGATCAAGGATCGCGTCTTTCGCGCGGCGAAAGAGACTCAACCCGACGTCGTCATTACGGAAATCGGCGGTACCGTCGGCGATATCGAGAGCTTGCCGTTCCTCGAGGCGATTCGCCAAATTCGCAGTGACATCGGGCGTGACAATGTGATGTATATCCATGTCACCTTGATTCCGTACTTGCAGGCAGCCGGCGAAGTCAAGACAAAGCCGACCCAGCATAGCGTCAAGGAACTGCGCAGCATCGGGATCCAGCCGCACGTCGTCGTCTGCCGCACCGAGTACCCGCTCACGGTGGAGATGAAGCGCAAGCTGGCACTGTTCTGCGACGTCGATGTGGAAGCGGTGATTGAAGCGCGCGACGTCGAGACGTTGTACGAAGTGCCGATTATGCTGCGTGAGCAAGGCTTGGACGATATCGTTGCTCGCCACCTGCAGCTTCCGCAAGTGGCGCCTGAGATGGCCGAATGGGAAGCGATGGTTCGCCATGTGAAGAGCTTGACCCGCGTGACCGAGATTGCGATTGTCGGCAAGTATGTCGCCTTGCATGACGCTTATTTGAGCATCGTCGAGGCGTTGGAGCATGCCGGGATCGACTGCGATACGGTCGTTGATATTCGCTGGGTGAACGCTGAAGAAGTGAACGACGACAACGTAGACGAGTTGCTTGGCGGGGTGCAGGGCATTCTTGTTCCGGGCGGCTTCGGCGATCGTGGAATCGAGGGCAAAGTGTCCGCCATTCGCTATGCCAGAGAACGGAAAGTGCCGTTCTTCGGCATTTGCCTTGGCATGCAGGTCGCGGTCATCGAGTATGCCCGATCGGTTGCCGGCCTAAGCGAAGCGAACAGCTCGGAGATCAATCCGAATACGCCTTATCCAGTGATCGATCTGTTGCCTGAGCAGAAAGATATCGAAGATTTGGGTGGAACGATGCGTCTCGGTCTTTATCCGTGCAAAATTTCCGAAGGCAGCCTGGCCATGCGGAGTTATGAAGATGAGCTCGTGTACGAACGCCACCGCCACCGTTACGAGTTCAACAACGAATATCGCGAATTGCTTGAATCGCACGGCCTGAAGATTTCCGGCGTCTCGCCTGACGGCAGGCTGGTGGAGATGATTGAGCTCGACGACCACCCTTGGTTTTTGGCGGTGCAGTTCCATCCCGAATTCATTTCCCGCCCAAATCGTCCGCAAGCTTTGTTCAAGCATTTCGTCGAGGCTGCTGTGCATGCAAATAAAATTGCGAAATGTTAGTAAATTCCTGCCATTCATAGAAGGATAATGACAAGATTCAGCGAATAAGCATAATACAAGTAATTTTACGGCGGATGAAGCAGGTTGTGGTTGAGGCTGGCGAGTATCGCTTATTTACAAAAAAAAGCTCGATGGGAGGCTTATGGATGAGTAAGAAAGTGTTGATTGTCGACGACCAGAACGGCATCAGGATTCTCCTGATGGAGGTATTCAGCAATGAAGGGTATCAGACGTTCCAGGCGTCCAACGGTAAGTTGGCGCTGGAGATCGTGAAGGCGCACACGCCGGATTTGGTGCTGCTGGACATGAAGATTCCTGGAATGGACGGACTGGACATCCTTAAGCATATTAAGTCGATGAATCCCGAGATCAAGGTTATCATGATGACGGCTTACGGCGAACTCGATATGATTAAGGAAGCGACCGAGCTGGGTGCGTTGATGCACTTCACCAAGCCGTTCGATATAGACGAACTGCGAATGGCGGTCAACGCTCAGCTCAGGGGCGGAATTACAAGCGGTATGGCGATGGGATCCTGATGAGGGATCCCTTTTTTTACCCCGCAAAGCACCTCGCCAACGATTGCCACAGACGTTATTTTGCATCAACCGGCCTCATTCAAGTGGCAGTCGTTAGATCCAAAGATGAGTGGAGGTAAGTTCGGGAAAAAAGAAGTGGAAGAGAGTTCAGAGTAGCACAGAAGAGGGATTGGGTATGGGGTGAAGAAGCGGTATCGCCCGCATTTGAAATCGTGTAACTTTCCGTGGTTTTCTCCGGTTTTTCTTATGATTCCATGGTCCTAAGCACAAAGTACTTGAGTCATCTTTGTGGCAAGACTCCGCATTATAAGGCTCGGATTCGTTATCTTTTCCCTTGGGAATATGCTATAATAGCGAAAGTTTAACACTACATAGGAGGCTTATTTACAATGTCCTTGGTTTCGATGAACGCGTTTCTGCCGCAGGCGAAAGAGAAGAAGTTCGCCGTCGGTCAATTTAACATGAATAACCTTGAATTTGCACAAGCGATAATGGAGGCGGCCATCGAGCTGAAATCTCCTTTTATTTATGGAGTCAGCGAAGGCGCTTTGAAGTATATGGGCATTGAATATACGGTAGCGATCGCCGAGGCTGCGGCCAAAGCGTCGGGGCTTCCCATCGCTTTGCATCTGGATCACGGCAGCAGCTTCGAAGTGGCCATGAAGTGTATCCGCGCAGGGTTCAGTTCCGTCATGTTCGACGGCTCCCACCATTCTTTCGAGGAGAATATCCGGCTGACTAAAGAAGTTGTGAAAGCAGCGCGCGCCATGGGCGTTTCTGTGGAAGGGGAGCTCGGCACGATCGGCGGAGTCGAGGACGATATCAGCGTGGATGAGAAGAACGCCAATTTGGCTAAGCCGTCTGAAGCGATCCGCTTCTACGAAGAGACCGGGGTCGATTGCCTGGCGATCGCCGTAGGCACCGCACACGGCATGTATGCCGGCGAGCCGAACATCCGCTTCGACATTATCGAGGAAGTGTCGAGGGCTATCCCGGTACCGGTTGTGCTGCATGGCGGCTCCGGCGTACCTGATGAGATGATTCGCCGCGCTGTGCAAGTTGGTGTGGGCAAGATCAACGTCAACACCGAGAACCAAGTGGCTTGCACAGACGCTATCCGCGCCGCTCTGGCCAAGGACAGCAAAGTATACGATCCTCGCAAATATTTGGGGCCGGCTCGCACGGCGATGGTCGAAGTCGTTAAATCGAAAATTCTCCTGTTCGGCAGCAACAACCAAGCCTAGGAGGAACGACTATCGTATGGATAAGTTGATGATTGCAGGCGGCAAGCCGCTCCGGGGCACGGTTCAGATCAGCGGCGCCAAGAACAGCGCGGTCGCCTTGATCCCGGCTGCAATACTTGCCGAGACGGAAGTCGTTCTGGATAATTTGCCTAATATTACGGACGTCGCCATCTATATGGAGATTTTGCAGGAGATGGGGGCATCCGTTTCCCGCATGAACGATCAGATGGTCATCAACCCGGCTTCGATGAAGTCGGTTCCGATGCCCAACGGCAACGTCAAGAAGCTGCGGGCCTCTTATTACTTGTGGGGCGCCTTGCTCGGCCGATTCGGGGAAGCGACCGTCGGACTTCCCGGGGGCTGCAACTTCGAGCCGCGCCCGTTCGACCAGCATATCAAGGGATTCGAGGCAATGGGTGCGAAGGTGAGCAACGAACATGGGTCGATTCATTTTTCCGCCAAGCAATTGACGGGTGCGAAAATCTACCTCGATTTGGTCAGCGTCGGGGCGACAATCAACATTATGCTCGCCGCTTCCCGCGCCAAGGGCGTCACGATCATCGAGAATGCCGCTAAGGAACCTGAGATTATCGATGTGGCCACTTTGCTTAACGCGATGGGCGCCAAGATCAAGGGAGCGGGCACCGAAACGATTCGGATAGAAGGCGTCGATTCCCTACATGGATGCCGCCATTCCATTATCCCCGACCGCATTCAAGCCGGAACTTACATGATCGCTGCAGCGGCATCGCGCGGCGACGTCATCGTTGACAATATTATCCCCAAACATATGGAAGCCGTTACGGCCAAACTTCAGGAGATGGGCGTTCACACGTACGAGATGGATGAGTCGATTCGCATCGCCGGCCAGCAAGAGTATGCCGGAGTCGATGTGAAGGCGCTGGTTTACCCCGGTTTCGCCACCGATTTGCAATCTCCGATGACCAGTCTGCTGACGCAAGCCAAAGGGGTCAGCATCCTCACAGATTACGTATATAGCAGCCGTTTCAGCCATGTCCCCGAATTATCGAGAATGGGAGCCAAGATCAAGGTGGAAGGCCGTTCTGCGGTCATTGAACGGAGCATTCTGTGCCATGCCAAGGTGAAGGCAACCGATTTGCGTGCAGGAGCCGCTTTAATATTGGCGGGTCTGATTGCCCAAGGTGGCGTTACGGAAATTAGCGGTTTGGAATACATAGACAGGGGCTACGACAATCTGGTAGAAAATTTGCGCGGATTGGGCGGTGAAGTGTGGCGGCAGGAAGAATAAATCTTGTAATCGTAGGCAATGCTAGATTTGATCGATTGATAAAAGAATAGTGTGGTGGTTAATGACAATGGATATTCAGTTGGCGCAGTTGGAAACGCAGAAATTGACTGAATTGTACCAGTTGGCCAAGAAGTATCAGATTCCTTATTACGGCCAGATGAAGAAGAGGGAACTGATCTTCGCCATCCTGCGCGCCCAAGCCGAACAAGGCGGATTGATGTTCATGGAAGGCGTACTTGAAGTGTTGCAGGAAGGATTCGGTTTCTTAAGGCCGATCAACTATCTTCCGAGTGCGGAGGATATCTATATTTCGGCCTCGCAGATTCGCAAATTCGATTTACGGTCGGGTGACCTCGTATCCGGTAAGTGCCGTCCCCCCAAAGAGAACGAACGCTACTTCGGCTTGCTGCATGTGGATGCGGTGAACGGGGAAAACCCGGGGACCGCGGCGGAGAGACTTCACTTCCCAGCCCTCACCCCCTTATACCCGGAGAAGAAAATTATTTTGGAAACTTCCCAGAATAAGCTTTCCACCCGGATTATGGATCTGTTGTGCCCCGTCGGCCTAGGCCAGCGCGGTCTGATCGTCGCTCCCCCGAAAGCCGGCAAGACGTTGCTGCTCAAAGAAATCGCCAATAGCATTTCGACCAATTTTCCCGAGATTGAATTGTTTGTTCTGCTCATCGACGAGCGACCGGAGGAAGTGACGGATATGCAACGTTCCGTCAAAGGCGAAGTGATTGCTTCCACGTTCGACGAACTGCCGGAGAATCATATCAAAGTCGCCGAGTTGGTCATGGAGCGGGCGCAGAGGCTCGTCGAGCATAAGAAGGACGTCGTGATCTTGCTCGACAGCATCACCCGGTTGGCGCGGGCGTATAACTTGGTCGTGCCGACATCCGGACGCACGCTGTCCGGGGGGATCGACCCGGCGTCGTTCCATCGGCCGAAGAGGTTCTTCGGCGCTGCCCGCAACATTGAAGAAGGCGGCAGCCTGACGATTCTCGCCACCGCGTTGATCGAAACCGGTTCGCGCATGGACGACGTCATTTACGAAGAGTTCAAAGGAACGGGCAATCTGGAGCTGCACCTCGACCGCAAACTGGCCGAACGCCGCATTTTCCCCGCCATCGATATTCGCAGATCCGGCACCCGCAGGGAAGAGATGCTCTTGACGAAGGAAGAGCTGGAGAAAGTTTGGGCGATCCGCAAAAATATGAACGATTCCTACGAATTTATCGAAGCTTTCCTCAAACGAATCCGCGAATGCAAGACGAACCGCGAATTTCTGGACCAGTTGGACAAGACGGCTCCCGGCGGTACGGGGATTGTGACCAAGCGCGTCAAAAACTCCGCCTCCTGATCGCGGACCGCGATGGCCATCGTGGGACGGAAGATGGACGATATGATAAAGAGGGTTTGAAAAATGAATTTGCTTTACGCCGATCAAGCGGGCAACGTGTTCGACCATCCGAAATACGACGCACTTGGGAGACACGGAGACATGCTGTCGGAAGTCACGGAGGAAGAATGGATCCCGTTGCCCGATGGCGCGACGTTGGTGAGCATGCCGGATACGCGTCCGATCGGTATTCGCCGCGACAACGGAGAGATGGAGAAGCTTCCCGGCGATTATTGCGCGGTCGGAGCACTGCTGCCCCAAGGGTTTACCCGGTTGCAGCTTCCCGGTTATATCAAGTCGGACAAGAGCAAGGTGCTCCCGTTGTTCGGGTATACCGCAGCTGCATGGAAAGACGGGAAGATCTACGTCGCAGCGGCTCAGTCCGACGATCCGAAGCCATGGAATCCGTTGTTGTGCGATCCGCTGGAGTTGAAGCGCCAAGTCGACCGTATGCTTGAGGAGCATCCGAACAACCGGTTGATCTCCCATCTGTCGAACTGCGCCCTGGAATATGAATGCCTGACAGCGTCAAACACATTCTTGCAGAGATATGAAGGAGCGGTTCCGGTATCGTTCGCCTGCAATGCCGGCTGCTTCGGATGTTTGTCGGAACAGCCGAAAGACAGCGGCTTTCCCGCTCCGCAGACACGAATGAATTTCCAGCCTCAGCTCGACGATGTCGTCGAAATTATGTTGGACCATCTTCAGGCCGGGCCGGACAACATCATCAGCTTTGGGCAAGGTTGCGAAGGGGAGCCTTCCACCCAAGCAAAATTGATTATCGAGGCGATTCGCCGCGTTCGGGCTCAAAC